>JBLHID010000012.1:0-37164 GCA_047615545.1 Polaribacter sp. | reverse complement strand
TTTCCAACGACACCCATTATTAACACGGTATCCGATGACAACATCACCAACGCCGCCGAGAATAGCGAAGGCTTTAACCTAACAGGTACTGGTGAAATAGGCGCAACAGTGACGGTCACGGGCGCAACCCTTGCCACGGGTAACACGGCAGTGGTGAATGCCGAGGGTCACTGGAGCCTTGCTGTTGCTGCGAATGAATTAACGGCCAATGCAGTTAATAATTTATCCGCGACACAGACGGACGTTGCCGGTAATGCCAGCACCGCAGGCACGACTACCCTGACCACGGACACCCTGGTTTCAGCACCCACCTTTGATACGATCACAACCGATAACCTGATCAATGCCGCCGAGAATAGCGAAGGCTTTAACCTAACAGGTACTGGTGAAATAGGCGCAACAGTGACGGTCACGGGCGCAAACCTTGCCACGGGTAATACCACCGTGGTTGATGCCGAGGGTCGCTGGAGCCTTGCGGTTGCTGCGAATGAATTAACGGCCAATGCAGTCAATAATTTATCCGCGACACAGACGGATGTTGCCGGTAATGCCAGCACCGCAGGCACGACTACCCTGACCACGGACACACTGGTTTCAGCACCCACCTTTGATACGATCTCAACCGATAACCTGATCAATGTCGCCGAGAATATCGGGGGCTTTGACTTAACGGGTACCGGTGAAATAGGCGCAACAGTGACGGTCAAGGGTGCCACCTTTGCAGGTGGACAGAGCGCTGTGGTGGCTGGTAATGGCACCTGGACCTTGGCCGTGTTGGCGAACGAATTAGCCGCCAATGCATTGAATAATTTATCTGCAATGCAGACCGATATTGCGGGTAATGTGAGCAATGCTGCGGCAAGTGCTGTCACGACCGATTATGTTGCAGCAGCGCCGGTAATTAATACAGTCTCGACTGATAACGTGATTAATGCGGCAGAGAACAGCGCTGGCTTTAATCTGACAGGTACCGGTGAAGTGGGTGCAACGGTGACGGTCATTGGCGCCACCTTTGCAGGGAGTCAGACCGTCGTCGTGGCTGCCAATGGCACCTGGACGTTGGCCGTGGCTGCGAACGAATTAACCGCCAATGCAGTGAACAATATCTCTGCCACGCAGACCGATCTGGCCGGTAATGTGAGTTCAGCCAGCCCTACGTTGGCACTGATCCTGGATACCCTGGCATCAACCACAACTATCAGTGCGATTGCTATATCTGACGATACTGGCACGAATAACACTGATTTTTACACACAGCCAGCAGTTCAAACGATCACTGGCACGCTAAGCGCAGGGCTTGTCGACGGTGAGGTATTGTATGGCTCTGTGGATGGTGGGGCCACGTGGATGGATGTGACAGAGAAGGTAAATGGCACAGCGATCAGCTGGAATGACGCAACGCTTGCCGGCACCAGTTCGATCCAGTTAAAGGTGACTAACCCGGCATCAAATAACGGTACGGTTGCAATTCAGGAATATGAGCTGGCCCCCGAGGCCGCCCTGGCGGTGGTTGTATTCGATATGGCGCATGGGGTGAACTCTGGGCATTCGGGTAGGGTGTTTAATGTTGATGTCGAATATATGATTTATGTATTGGTGGACTATTATAATCCCTCTTTTAATAAGCCGGCTAACGGGAGTAGGCTGGACGCTACGTGGGGTGATTGGTCCGGGGGAGAGAACCTCGGGAGTGATGATGTCGTGGTTTTGGTCGGCATGGGCGGGATGATTGACCTGTTCACGGATCACCAATACGGCTTATGGAATCCTATCTCAGATGGGGCCAATTGGAAGGTCCGCGATAATGGTGGGAATGAGTTCCTTAAATATCGAGAGAGTATATATCGGAGTGAAGTGCAGCCATATAAGGATGGGGGCGGGCGGTTCTACTCTAATATTGTCGAAACCGTAGGATTATTATCCGGGGTATTATATAAGCAGCATGATAACCATATTAGGGGGTTTTACACTCGTTATCCTACATGGACATCACACGATGTCAGAATGTATGAGAAGCGGACCCTTTGGACGGGAACAAACGTGCATAGGCAATATGCCGACATCATGGATGACCACTATTTACAGGCAATGCCAACCCACATTTTGACCACTCAAGGGCTCGTCTGAGGGCTCTATGCCCGAGGTTGTCGCCAGATTCGAGTCGCTAAGCCTTCTCATAAAGCCGGTGGAGTTTACTCTCAGCATGCGCCTTGGCTCGTGTGGCAATGCCCGGCGCAGCTGCCAACGGGTTTTACTGATAATTAGTAGATCGTCCATAAAACGTACGTAACGAACCCCTTGCGATGGGCCAGATAACGATCGAGTGTGTGAATGACTTTTTTCAGTACTGCTTCTGGCCCTAACTTAAAAGAAAGAATTAAAAGGGTCAAATCTTGACTTAACTTATTATAAATTGCCCTCACCTCGTTATCCTCAATTATTAATGCGTTCAATGGACCAATCGTTTGAGACACAGTCGAATAGTGGCTAACATTTAATTGCTTACTAATTTCAATGCTAGACCTTAGGGGCTTGAATAGTGCATTCACATAAAAAATTTTAGGCCAACTTTATGGACTGTATTGTTCGTCGGTAAGTAAAGGTCTTGGTTTTTCAATTATTCACGCTTCAATACTTGACCCTGTGCTTCCGAACTCCATAACTTGATTGAAATTGAAGAGGCTTCCCTTTATTCTAAAACGATATTGAAAGTATCAGCCATCAATAGTTACTGGCTACTTCGTTTAAAATTCCATTTAGAAACAATACTACTTCTTGGGAAATGGCTTTTGACGCCTCGTCTTTACCTAATGTGGGTGGACGATATCCTATAATGATACGGCCTGGATTGGCGGTCGTTTCGTAAATAAAAACTAGAAACGGGCACATCGACAGATTGTTAGGGTTAGCTTGAACCGCTTTGTGGGTTAATGCAGATGAGCAAAATTGCATGTATTTTGCGAACAAATAGACGGGAGTCACTTGTTTCAAGTTCTGATCGATATCATCAGTATCTATTTGGGCCTGTGAAGTTCTTTCAAGCATTTGATCGACATTGCCGACATAGTCAATCGTCAACCCCTCGTTAATGATCGCATTTTTAAACTCGTCATAAACATCTTCAAAAGTGCCTTCTATTGAGGTTGTATAGCGGGGGTTGATTTGAGCATTAGCAATGGCTGATGTCCCAGCCCCAACAATTGACAGTAAGGCGGCTAAGACAGCTGTTACCACTAGGCGCTGCATCGATTTTCCTGATTTGGAAAACTAGCTACAGTACAGGTCATGAAGCACTTCGATAATCTGCTCTGCATCTTTATCTCCAATACTGTAATAGATGACTTTTCCATCGCGTCGGGTGCTGACCAGCTCGTCGCTGCGTAGTCGCGCAAGCTGCTGTGACAGCGTAGGTTGCCTGATACCAAGTGTGATTTCCAAATCACTAACGCTCTTTTCAGTTTCAATTAAACTACACAAAATTGTCAGCCTGTCGATATTCGCCAGAGATTTTAGAAGTGCCAATGCAGCTGGCGTGCCTCCAGAATTTCTGAATTTTTCAACCAAATTGTGACGCGGTAAAACCATAGTAATAATCGCTTAAATTTGCTAAATTAATGGTGCAGTATAACTTACCCAATTGTATCAGGCATTCACCAATGTCTAGTTTCCGTTCGCTGTCTCAATTCTTAAATACTCCAGCAGGTCATTTAATGCACCTTCATCGTTTACCCCACCGAAGGGCATCGAAGTGCCGGGCAAAAATTGTTGAGGTGAATTTAAAAATTTTGCTAGGCTTTCTTGAGACCAAGTTATATCAGATGAACTCAGGGCGGCAGAATAGTTAGTAAAGGTTTCAAGGCCACCCACTTTCCTGCCGAAAATTGCATGCAGGCTTGGTCCAAATCTGTTCTCACCTTTATCGACAGAGTGGCATGCAATACACTGAGTAAAAACTGTTTTCCCTCTGGCAGCATCAACATCAGTGCTATCGGAATTACTGCTCGTGACAGATGCAACTTCCTCGTCTGGAGTCACATTAACTTGTCTGGCTCTGCCAGTGACAACGGGCTTTTTCGACAAACAATTTGTCATGCACGGCGCAGTCGTTGGCGCATCAGGTCTGCCATCTTCAATAAATCCATTTCGATTGGGCATCTCAACTAAAGCCAAGGTATTCCGATTGAGTTCAAAATCCTCTTCAATCACGTCATTGGAATACAGTATGTAAGCTGTCATCGCATAGACTTCGTCATTGCTCAAGCTCTGAGCGTGACCAAATGGCATTGCTCTGCGAATATAATCGAAGACAGTCGTTGCGTACGGCCAATAACTACCGACAGTTTTAACTGGCTCGTAAGTATCGAGCGAACCGACTCCACCTGCCAGTACTGGATACCGTCCAGCGCCCTCGCCAAATTCGCCATGGCAGGAAGCACACTTTTTAATGAACATTCCCTCGCCAACAACCGCATCACCACGTCCAGTGGGCAGGCCTTTGCCGTCAGGTCTGATATCAATGTCCCACCCTTTTATTTCGGCTGCGCTCGCGGGCTGTCCCAAACTTTGCTTTTCAACCGCCTTCGAAACTGGGCTTAAAAGAAGCAGCGCTAGAAACACGGCGCTAACGACAGTCGCTGTCGTTTGAATTTTTCCTTTATTCCGAATGTTAATATTAATGTTATCCGAGACGAACATTTTCGACGTCTCCATTTTTGTTAATGAGCCAAGTCTGAATGCTGTTATTGTGATAAACAGAGTTAACTCCGCGCGCTTTATGCAAATCACCGATTTGTGGCTGGACGTAGCCATATTCATCCATAGCTCGACTTTGTAATAGCACTTCTTCACCATCCCATTGCCAATCGAGATAAAACCGAGTCAGTGCCTTTGGTAACACCGGATTATCGAGCCGCGCTGTTATCCAATTGATACCGCCATCTACTGAAATATCGACTTTTTTGATTGCGCCTCGTCCCGACCAAGCAAGACCTTTAATCAGTTGACGACCACCTCGACGCAGCGGTAATTCCGGACTAGGAGAAGTGATGACACTTTTGGTATCCATCACCCAAGTGAATTCTCGTGCTTTTCCATTTTCCAGTAAATCAGTGTATTTCGATGTCTCTTCTCGGTGATACCAAGGTTGATCGCCAATTTCTATACGACGTAACCACTTTACCCAAGTGTTGCCTTCCCAACCAGGCACGACTAGTCGCAACGGATAACCTTGCTCAGTTCGCAAACGCTCGCCATTCATTGAGTAGGCGACAAAACAATCTTCGAGTGCCTTATCAATAGGAATACTTCGAGACATGCCTGCCGAATCTCCACCCTCAGCAAGCAACCATTTTCCAGCGGTTTTAATACCACATTCATCTAATAATGTTTTAAGTGGAATACCGGTATATTGCACACAATGCACCATGCCGTGGGTGTATTGCACGCCGTTTAGTTGCGCACCACGCCACTCCATTCCACTGTTAGCAGCACATTCAAGGAAATAAATTCTACTTTCTGCTGGAAAGCGAACCAAGTCATCCATGGAAAAGATCAGCGGTTGATCCACTAAGCCGTGCACCATTAATCGATGATCTTCAACTGGAATTTCTGGCGCGCCGCCATGGTGACGCTCAAAACACAATCCATTCGGTGTAATAATGCCGTCCAGCGCATGCAATGGTGTAAAATTAATCGAGGACTCTCTTGTTGCAGTAAGCCAGTTAACGCTTTTTCGAACGACATCGCTTTCCTGTGGTGACGGCATGCCATACGGCGCCTTATCAACACTGGCACCGAGAAATTTACTCCACTCGGGAACATTAGGAGGCAGATTTTTGATGTTGCCTGTTGCTGCAATGGCGGTGGTTGCTGACGCAGCCACCGCTACCGTTCCAGCAAAACCGAGGCCAGCCCGTAGGAATTGTCTTCGGTCATTAATTTCACTATTATCAGCAGTTGAAGAGCGATAACGGTGATAAGATATTGGTTTTTTAGAACTCATGTTCGACCTGTTGCTCCATGGTATGATGAGCTTTAATTCGGAAGCTTAATTTATAATTATATATTATAATTTTATATAACGTAATGATTTTTTGATCGTCGCACACAAATATCGCGTATTCATTACATATATAGCATTTAGCATGCGCGATAGAATCACGACTGAAGAGAGTCTCCATAAATAGTAGACACACCATGCAATAGTCTCAGCAGTAAACGCCCAACAAACACCACAAGTAAAATTAGTTTCCCGGAATGCTATTTAACAAGGGTCACTTTATCGTGAGGTCACAATTTGATATTTCAGAGTAGGAATGAACGAAACATCTAACACCATACTTGTAATGGCACTGTCAGGTGTTTTAGTCGGTCTGATGCTCGGCATTACAATGGTGTGGACGCGCTTTTGTACAATGGGCGCCGTCGCCGATATTGCTATCTCTGGTAACTACGGACGGATGCGCTCATGGTTATTGGCCATTTGTGTCGCGATAATCGGCACCCAGATAGCGACAGCATTCGAATTGATCGATATTTCGCAAACCTCCTACCTCCAATCCAAGGTCTATCTGCCTGCTGCCATTATAGGCGGCGGCATGTTTGGTTTTGGCATGGTATTCGCTTGTGGTTGCGGTGCTCGAAGCTTGGTTATGGCAGGTGGTGGGGATTTACGTGCGCTAATTGCGGTCATGGTGTTAGGCACGTTTGCTTACATGGCTATTCGCGGTATTTTTGCGGTACCTCGCGCCTGGTTTTATTCCGTGACTGTTTTAGATACTAGCTCGTGGTTAGCTTTCCCGAGCTTTGATTCTACTTTCGCAGACACTTTCAACCTTAAAGAGTCAACTAGTCGGGTGCTGGGAACCCTTACCATCATTGTTCCATTTTTGTGGTTTATATTTAAAGATCAAGAGTTCAGGCACTCCATTAGAAGAATTTTCGCCGGTATCACGGTTGGCAGTCTGGTGGTTGCTGGCTGGTTAGCAACTGGATGGTTTGCTAGAGATGATTTTGAAGACATACCCGTAGTCTCACTCACTTTTGTTGAACCAGTGGGAGACAGCCTTCAGTATTTAATGATTTGGACCGGCGCTTCAATTACGTTTGGCGTTGCTGTTGTCGGTGGCACTATTATTGGTGGAATGATCACGTCAATTTTACGCAAGGAATTTTACCTACGAGGATTCGAAGACGCTTCGGAGATGGGGCGCTATATGGGTGGTGGCGCGCTCATGGGTATGGGCGGTGCTATTGCAGGAGGATGCACTTTCGGGCAGGGAATTACGGGGGTTTCGACCTTAGGCTTTGCCTCCTTTCTGGCGCTGGGGAGCATTATAGTCGGTGCTTTTATTGGTATTAGATGTCTTGAACAAGGCTCGTTTTCTGGTGCTATACGAAAAATGTGGCGGAGTTTTCTGGAGCAATAATATGGTCCCTTTGCCGTCATCTCTTCGCTCTGTTAGCAGAGGGCGACACCTACTAACCTTAATCACTACTTGTTTTTTGCTAACACTCTCCACCTTCCCTTTAGCCAATGAAAGCGAATTAACCAAGGCTGACGGGCAAGTGAAAGGCATAGCCGGTTACGATATTCCAGCCTGGTTTAAGGAGAGCTTTCTCGAAATATCAGATGACGCTTCAGAAGCCGGTGACAGTGGCAAACACTTGCTTTTGTTTTTCCATCTAGATGACTGCCCCTACTGCGCTCGCATGCTTAAGGATAATTTCAACACTGAGCCCAATAGCACTTTTATCCAATCCAACTTCGATAGTATTGATATCAATATTAAGGGTGACCGTGAGGTTTCGCTCAACGACAGCGTTCAACTGACGGAAAAAGCGCTAGCGCTGCATTTGAAGGTTTTATATACACCGACTATTTTATTTGCCAATAGTGATAACCGATCAGTATTGCGTATCGATGGCTATCGTAATCCGACCCGATTTCGAATTGCGCTCGATTACGTGCATGAGAAAGCTTACCTGAAAACTTCATTTTCAGAGTTTTCAGTTGCTCGACTGAAAAATGCTGGTTATGCTTTCAGACATCATCCCGCGTTTAGCTCGACGTTAGACTTTGAAAAAGCCGCATCGAACCCTTTGGCAGTCATATTTGAGGATACCAACTGCGAAGATTGTAACGAAATACACGATACTTTATTTGGCAGGACTGATGTCAGTAAAGCCTTAACAGAACTGAAGGTTGTTCGAGTTGACGCCATGTCTTCTGCACAAATCGTTGATGTGTCTGGCAATAAAACGACGCCTCAAGCATGGGTGAAAAGCCTGGGCCTCACCTATCGTCCGGGTGTTGTTCTTTTTGATCGTGGCCAAGAAATCGTTCGAATAGATAATCGCCTATATTCCTGGCACTTCAATGGTTTCGTGAAATGGGTAGCAGGAAGGCACTATGAACAGTACCCTAATGTTTATAAATACATGGCAGAATTAAGAGAAGAACATCTAGCTGCGGGGAAGGATGTTAATTACACCGACTGAAAAATATTTTGAATGTTTCCCCCTATATGCACCAAACTTTTTGCTTGCATGAATTCAGCATCAGCCATCATCCCTAATTACCGACCATTCGGGGTGAAATATAGTTTTATATAATGGTTAGATGATTAGCAAGCAGTTTCAGTAACTTGCCATTCCTGCTAAATATTGTGTTTATTTGGAGGTGAGGCTTTAGCCTCGCATCGGGGACACTATTTGCATAGTCAAAACTGCTTTCTCAGGCGCTAAAGCGCACCGCATCCTCGACAATTGCTCCTGCATTGCTCTAATACCGTCCATCCATGGACATATGCTCCTGCTCCTTACCTGCTTTAAACACGGCTTGTCTAGCTTAGGGCATTCAACCGAGTTTCGCAGATACGAATATCTTCAGGAGTATCAACTTCAGGGGAGTCAAATGCACTGATGGCTACTTTGATCTTATGACCGTGTTCTAGCGCCCTTAGTTGTTCGAGCTTCTCTAAATTTTCTAAGTGCCCAAGTGGTAATTTTGCAAAGGTGGCGATAAAGCTACGGGTATAAGCATAAATACCTAAGTGTTTATATACTGGATGTTCATTGCTGTCGCGCCCAAATGGAATACGGGCACGTGAAAAGTATAAGGCATTAAAATTGTTATCAAACACCATTTTCACATGCTTAGGATCGTCAAGTTCCGTTTCATCAGTGATTTCGAAACCGAGTGTTGCCATACTAAATTCATCTGGATGGCGCTCAAACAGCGTAATGATCTGTTCGATGGAACTAGGATCGATTAATGGCTGATCGCCCTGTAGGTTAACGATCAAATCGTTATCGTTTAAGCCCAATTGACGGACAGCATCTTCAATCCGGTCTGTTCCGGATGCGGCTTGAGGATCTGTCATGATCACTTTCCCGCCAAATGCCTCAACGGCTTGTTTAATACGAGTATCATCAGTTGCCACATAAATGGCACTTAAGCCTTTTGCCAGAGAGGCACGTTCGTAGACGTGCTGGATCATTGGCTTTCCATTAATGGGCGCTAAGGGCTTGCCAGGGAAACGGCTAGAATCATAGCGCGCAGGGATTAACAGAGTGACATTCATTGATTAATTATACTGATGTTTACGCATAGAAAAAGAGCACTATATGCGCCCTCTTCGAAGCCTGATAGGCTTCTAGATACGGCGAAATAGCTTGGTTAGCATTTCGTCGGTGACTTTTTCTTCCCATCCTTCACCATAGACATTATCCCAAAGTGGTCCCATGCTCTTAGTCACGGCAACCATCTTAGCGATGGTTTCATCTGGAAGATCTTTACAGATATTCTTTGGAAGCACTATATTATGCTTAACCATCATTTGACGGAACTCTGCAACGCCTTGTGGATAGAATTCTTCTAGTACATCAAAGGCCAAACAGTTGCCAATACCGTGGTGATAACCTAATACATAACCTAAACCGTAAGACACCGCATGGCAGGCACCAACTTGGCTGTACGCGATGCTCATACCACCCATATAGGATGCCATCATTAACTTATCATCTTTTTCGGCATGGTCATCGATGAAAATTTGACGACAAAGATCCATCGCTTTTTCGGCAAAGGCTTTGGCAAACTCATTTAGGTATGTGCCTTCAAGGGACTCAACACAGTGGATATAACAATCCATGCCAGTATAGAACCATTGATCGGTAGGGACGCCAGCAATCAACTCAGAATCCATGATGATTTGGTCGAATACGGTGTGGTCAGAGTTAAGACCTAGCTTACGTATGGGGCCACACAAAACTGTAGTACGAGATGCTTCAGCGCCTGTACCTGAAACTGTGGGAATACCGATGTGATGAATTGCCGGGTTCTTAATTAGATCCCAACCTTGGTACATGGCACTGCCACCTGGATTGGTTAGCATAAGCGACACTGCCTTTGCCAAGTCCATTGTAGAGCCACCACCAAGGCCGACAACACTAACCGGTAGTTTGCCATTAAAGGCTTGCACTTGCTCAGTTAGGGCGTCAACTTGTATAGTCGTAGGTTCATCATCCACGTTAACGTAGATAAGTATGTCATGTGCTTTTGCTGGTACGCGTTCTGGCAGTGGTTTTCCCTGATGAACATCATCGACAAGAAATACCACAAAATCATCAGCGTCGTTACGCTCTGCATCTAATACTGTGGCTAGTTCGCTAAATGACCCACGTCCAAAAATCATTTTAGGGACGCATTTGAAATTTTTAAAGCTCATAACAACACTCTCCGTTGAAATAATACCCAAGCAACCTCAAAATTTGGGGTTTGTAGCACAGGTTAATTGTTCGAACAAAACACCTTTTAGAACATCTCTAAAAAGGTTTTTTATATAAAGGACTTTCTAATATTTTCAATACGTTGCGCAATATCATCTTCAGTCCAAGATAGTTTGATCAGCATGGAGATAGTACAGCTCATGATTGCATCAGACTTTGGCACTGAGATTTGAGTATAATCAGGACGATCTTTAATTAATGTAATCGGCAGAGCAGCGCAAGATGTAAGCTCTTGGATATGCTTCCAGTTGCTTAAGTAGTGCCAGTTGTTGACATACCAGTAAAAGCAGCCATCGACACCATTTTCGGCTAATTTTTTATTGATCTCAATTGTACGCTGTTCGGTAGGCATCATAAAGGTTAAGAAACCGGCAGAGTCCCCTTCGGGATCCGGTAGTTCACGGAACGAGATGTCAGCAATATCTGCAATAGCAGTTTTGATTGTGTTCTTATTTTTGCGTTGAATGTCGATAATGGCATCGAGCTTACGGAGTTGAGCAAGGCCAATAGCTGAGTTCATTTCAGAGATTCGGAAGTTCATGCCCATGATGGGGTGATCTTCTGCGCCACGGTCGTTGCCAACATGATCGTGACCATGGTCTGAATACATGTGTGCATGTTTGTAGATAGTGTCATTGTTGGTGATAAGTGCACCACCTTCACCACAAGTAATGGTCTTAACAGAATCAAACGAGTAACAGCCCGCATCACCAATAGTGCCTAATGCTTGACCTTTGTAGGTCCCGCCAATTGCCTGACAAGCGTCTTCAAGTATCATTAGATTGTGCTTTTTGCAAACCGCTTTTATCTCGTCCAGCTTGCCCATAGAACCACACATGTGAACTAGATTAACCGCTTTAGTACGCGGTGTAATCGCGGCTTCAATTCCCTCGGGAGATAGGCATAAAGTGTTATCGATTTCAGCAAATATGGGTATTGCGCCAGCCATAAACACCGCCTCGACCGAAGCGACGAAAGTAAATGGAGGTACGATGACTTCATCACCTGCGCCAACACCAGCAGCAGCAAGTGCAGTTTGAAGCGCCGCAGTTCCGCTAGAGAGTAGGTGAGCGTGCTTTACGTTCATCTTTTCGCAAAGTAATTGCTCCATCTCGCGTGTTTTCCAGCGGTCATTACGCATATGGTCGAAGTTATAACGGAACATAAAACCATTCTCCATTACATCTGCAACTTCCTGCTTTTCTTCAGGACCAAATAATTCAAAACCGGGCATGGACATTTCCTTAGAATTCGCCGCGTTTATTGACGCGAAAAAATAAATATTAACTGCGTTGGAAGGTAAAATAATGATGAAGTATAAAAGACCTACCAGCCAATATCAATCCACGGAATCCAATCCAGAATCGATTCTTCTCGCCATTATTTGATGTAATGCCTGAAAATTTCTACACTGTTTGTGCAGGCAGGTGATTATTGTCAACTAAAAGTCGCTAATAAAACAAGTTGGCAGGCGGGGGCACAAGAAAACTGGGGAATCGTCCTAGGCTTTTGTTCTGGGCTTTCCTTTCTTCAGGCAGACTTTTCGGCGCTGTGCACCTAATGACGAGATTTTTATGCCGACTGTTTAGAACAAATACACTATGGAATCCCGTCAGAAAGTGTTTTGCACCAATGTCCAGCTATGTGTCAATAATGGCTTTAAAATGACAGTCCTTTCAACTATGAGCGAAAAAACAGTCTTTTACTATTGATATGATGTTTTTTTCGAGCTTGGCTTGTTGAATACGCCTGCTAGTCACTCTCGTTCAAAAGCTTTACGCTGTTTTCAATCGCTTTATCAAGGTAGTAGCCATAATAGTCACGCGAACCCACGCCAATTATTGGCTCGTGCAACTGCTCTCCCTTGGCAGAAAGAAACAATAGTGAAGGTGCAAACTCAGCATCGTAGCGCCGAGCAAATTTCCCGGGGCTGACAGATTTACCCGAAAAATCGGTGATTGATATTTCGGCTAGACCCAGCTCTCGTACAACGGCGATATTGGCCAAGGTACCTTTGCGTAACATCGGTTCGATATGAACCGATTTAACATATTCGCAATAGCCGCACTCTGGCTGAGTTACAAGCACAATCACAATCTTTTTTGACGCTTTGGACGCCTCCGTGATACGGCTAAGGTTGTCAACAAGCTCAAGTTGTGAGCTTGCGTATACACTAGGCGCCACTAAAATAAATAGACTAATTATCCAATTCTTGAGCATAGTCCCAAATTCCTCACACTATACTGATCCAATCCCTGGATTGTTATCCACATTTTTAAGTTTAGGTGTATTGAGTTTGTTAATCCTGATTTCTTTTTGGTCTTTCATATAGGTGCTAACAACATCCCATATTGGCTTACCCGGTGACTGAGATCCGACGGTTGCCCAGCCGGCTACTTTGTATTTCTTCCTAGCGTCTATTGGTGTTCCATCATCGAGTTGCATATTTGAAATGCGTTTATTGATGGTTTCTAACGGGTCACAAACATAGTCCATGCCACCCAGACGAACCATATCACCGCCCTGTTGGTAATAAGGATCGGGGTTAAAAAGATTATCACAGACATCTTCCAAAATCAGCTTAATCTCCTCGCCAGACATCTCTCGTACATAGGTCTCCGGATAGGTGATAGCCGTTTGGTCCATTAAGTGTTCCATCGTAATGGGTTGGCCTGGTAGCACAGTTGTGCCCCAACGAAAACCCGGAGACAGGGAGATCTGTGCGTCGCCAACCGCACGCTGGGCATCGCAGATAACTTGGTCGAAGGTGCCGTTAAAGTTTCCACGCCTATACAGTAGGTCATCACACACAGCCAGCTCTTCTGATAGCTGCGCAATATAGGGCTTACGAACTTTGGCAATATAATTTTCCATTTCTTTGTCGGCATCGAGCAGATTGGCGAATACGGGCAAGAGTCGATACTGAAAACCTTTAACAGCACCATTCCTGATGTCGAGATCCATCACTCCCAGAAACTTGCCGTTAGACCCTGCATTGGTGACCAGTGTTTTACCTGAGGCGTTATTAACAGGGATAGCGGAAGGCACGCCATCGTGCGTATGCCCTCCGAGAATGACATCTATTCCTGACACAATCGACGCCATTTTCAAATCAACATCCATACCGTTATGAGAAAGCAACACAATGGCATCAGGCTTTTCGGTTTGCTTTATTTTATTAACCAAGGCCTGCATTTCATCATCACGAATACCAAAGCTCCAGTTGGGAATAAATCGCTGGGGGTTTGCAATTGGGGTATAAGGAAATGCTTGTCCAATAACGGCAATACGAGCCTGACCTACCTGTTTGATTGTATAGGGTTTGAAAGCATGCCCAGTATCTTCATCATATGCCTTGGCATCATCGAACAATGCCTCTTCTGTCACTCGAATGTTTTGCGCTATGAACTCGGCGTTAAGTTCTCCAAGTAGATTATGTATTTCCTCTTCAGGGTAGGTAAATTCCCAATGGCCTGTCATCACATCGACGCCTAGCAAATTGCAGGCACCCACCATATCTTTACCGCGTGTCCAGTAGGCAGTACCACTGCCCTGCCAGGTATCACCGCCATCCAGCAGTAAAGTTTTCTCACTACCATATGATTGGCGTAGCCGATCTACTAGGGTTTTTAAATGCGCAAAGCCTCCTACTTTTCCATACTTTAATGCTGCTTTTGAAAAATCTAAATAGGTGAAAGCATGACTTAACAATGGGTTCGAAGTCGCTTCGAACTCCTTAGTTAATGCATTGCCGACCAAATGTGGTGCTTTCCCAAAGGCATTACCTATCCCAAGGTTAACATTGGGTTCTCTGAAATAGATGGGGTTAAGCTGTGCATGACAATCGGTAAAGTGCAGTAAGCGAGCGTTACCGAACTCCGGTATCGCATATGGATCGACCGAAGAGCCAAGACTACTAGAGGTACGAGAAAGCATCCCCGCGCCTGCAGCAAGAGAGAGGATCTGTATAAATTCGCGACGATTAAGGTGCATGGTGTTTTCCTTATAGAACAAACGTATTATTGATGATTGTACCGTGAGGCAAAAAAAAACCCACAAGCAGTATGCAGTGGGTTTTAAAAAACAGCCCTATCAAATTTACTCAGGGTGCTTCAAGGAAAATCTCACTTTAGAGATAGTCTTTATTGGGGTACGCGCAATTTCCAAGCTACCGCTTCTATAGCCGCCTGCTTCACACTAACTTCACCTTGGAACTTAGCTTTATTACAGGCCTTTATTGCTTTATCAAAATCTCCTTTTTCGATTGCTTTTTTTGCTGCCTTAATAAGCTTGCCGGTTGTCGTCCATTCCATTTGCACCTGAGCCGCCGCCTTACGCGAACTCTCGGCAGCGCCACAAGCAGACACTGCGTCACTTTTAGCATCGGCGATAGCAATAGAACTGGAAACACTAATCAGCAAGCCAGTGGCAATCGATGCGATTCTTTTGTTTATTTTCATAATTTTCATTATTGGCAATCTCCTGTTAGTGCTACTTACGAGCGCCGGGACCGTTTAACTCAAGCCCGTTGTTCATGTAGGATAAATAATATTCTAGATTACGATATTCGTCACTTTGTGCTGCAAACGGTTTCGCTCTGATGTTTTTATTACAGCCGCCAAAACGTCGATGTAATGTACCTAATCCACCCCATTTTGAACGGTATACGGGGAAGTGCGAGGTATGACCAAGCGCTGGACTCAGGAGATCCGCCCGGACTTTATTGCCTGAATTCGCCATGTGGCAATCTGCGCAGGAAAAATTTAACTGTCCTCGTTTTGAGTAAAAGAACTCTTTGCCGTCCTCATAGGCCGCCATCGCTTCTGGGTTATTGGCGGGAATTACTACGTCAATAGAGTTACCTCGACCCTGCTTAGCAATATAGGCTGACAGCTGGGCAATAGCACCCTTCTTATATTTTAGCGGTTTTTCGTTATTCGCCTTTCGGCAATTATTGATGGCTAGCTCCAACGTCATGACCATTGCTTTGTCAGCATCCCAACTTGGGTATTTACCACGGATAACAGTTAAGTCATCACCAAAGCAGCTTGCATAGGTTTTTCCATTCCCGAAAGACGTTTGATATAGAACTTCGCCCTCATCAATATCTAATTCATAAGGAGGAAACTCTTCTATCTGATCCCATTGAACCCTTGAAGCAGCGTCAATCGAATAGACGCCGTTAATGAAGTCTTCAACCGGTGTCTCAGTGAATCGTTCCGTATAGAAGTTTGAAAACGCTGAACGATCTTCTTCAGGTGTAGCTATAACTGCACCGCTGAATAAAATCGAACTCAAAATGGTTAGTGCTGTAATTCGTATCATTTATATATCCCCATTCCTGCTCTGTGAAGAACTGTCTTATTTAACAACAACATCGGTACTGGCAGTTTTGCCCTTGTTGTCTACCCAAGCAATGTTTAAGGTATCGCCCTTACTAGGACCAGACACCTTCATTGAAATATATGGGTTTTTCGATACAGCCGGCCCATAGTTTGCTGTCATCAGTGTCTTGCCAGCAGCCTGTATTGTTATTTCAGTTATGTGGTGTGCCGGAATAGCATTCCCGGCTTTGTCTTTGCGTTGTCCAGTTTCCATCGGATGTTTCATCAACGCTTTAATTTGAACTACGTCTCCTTTAAGTTTAGCTTTAGCTTTTATTCCAGCCATTTCAATACCCTCGTATTAATTATTCGGTAAAAATGATAAACGTTTTGTAATGCTTGCTCGGCGTTAGCCGCCACAACCGCCAATCGTAACTTTCACATTCTTACGCGCTGCATACACCTTCCCGTTTGCCTCGACCAGCGCTATCACGTCAGATGTTTTACCCATCTTGATACGGGTTGAGACATAGGCCTTGGAGCCTTCGCCCAAGTTAAAAGAAGCAACCATAGGTGAGGGGTTTTCCTCAACCAGCACTACAATCCGCGTGACGCCTGGAATTGATGATTCAATACCAATAGGTACCACTGAACCATTTTCGGCAATATCAGGTGCCTTTAAGGTGATATCTCCTGACTCCGTGGGGGTTAAATCTTCATTGAACAGCGCTTTCATGACATCGCTCATCGATTCACTATCGAAGGCGTTTTTTGGCCACGCTGCATGCGCTTGAGACATCGTGAGTAAATTGACAATACCTGTCATGCCAAGCATTGTTGCCAATGCCGTGCCTCTTAAAACAGTACGTCTTGTTGTATTAATAGTTTCCATCACACCAGGCTCCTGGTTCAATTTAAAGAGTGTGCACGTAGGCAGCGATTTTGTTTATTTCATCTTTGGACAGAATTCCGTGACGACCAAAAGGGGGCATAATTGAATTCGGGTTACGCACTGTAGCGTCCGCAATTTGCGCTTTCAGAACATCACGATCTGGAAAACGTACTTTCATAGCAACGAGTGGCGGTCCACTATTACCTGCCAACGTACCATCGTCCATAGCGTGGCATGCTAGACAATTTCCTTTCTTCCGGCTGAAGGCCAACTCCTTGCCCTCTTTAACCATTTCAGGTGAGTCCCCTGCGATGCTTGGGGCTACGCCAAAAATGAGCGAAGCTAGTAAAGCTGCCAAGCTAAAGCTTTTTATGAAAGGCAATTTTCGAATCAACGGGTCATGCATGCTGCGTTCCTCCAGAGTGTTTAAATTCGGTATCAATTTGCTGTATCAATATGCACTGGTACACTTTATAATTTTGTATATTAAACGCCCTAAAAGATCGCTCGTCAACCTAATCGCCTATTTTTTTAAAGGGAGTCCATCAAATGCAACCCATCGATCAACGGGTTTACTTCAATATCACTAGATTCGTTTTACTCCAGGTAGCCGTTATAGCGCTTTGGTTAAGTACATCCGTTATCGCTCAAGAAGGCGACACCAAATCTTATCAGGATGTTGATACACAAATGTTACAGCAAATTATAGTAGAGAATGATGATCTTATGTTGATAGATATTCGAACGTCAGACGAACTTGCCACCTTAGGCGGAACCATTGACGCTGGTTTTCGTAATTACAATGTCAATAGAGGTTGGCTTGAATTCCGCATAGAAGACTTTGTGCCTGACAAAGACACCCCAGTTGTTTTGTTTTGCGGTATTTCGGCGCGTAGCCCTCTTGCTGCTCAAACCTTGACCGAGATGGGTTACACCAACGTCTATAACTATTCCGATGGTTTTTTCAAATGGCGAGATGCCGGTCTGCCGGTACGTCTTAGCGACCAAAACCCGGGTTCTATGCTATTCAGTAAACCAGTTGAGGTGGCCTCTGGCATTTGGTCAGCAATTGGCGCTACTGCGCCGCCAAACTACGAAAACTCAGGTCACAACAATAACCTGTCTTTCATTATTACCAGCGAGGGTGTTGTTGTAATCAACGCTGGAGCCAATTATCTCCTCGCCCAAGCACTACATAACGAAATAAAAAAACTTACCGCGCAGCCGATTAAATTCGTATCACTGGAAAATGGACAGGGTCACGCGATGCTCGGTAGTAACTACTGGAAAGAGCAGGGCGCTGTTGTAGTAGCACACAAAGACACTGATATCGAAATTGACGCTAATGGACATACTTCATTGCAAAGGATGCAAAACCGGCAGCGAGACAAGGCGATGGGCACAAAGCTGACACGGCCAGACATCACCTTTGAAGATAAACATATCATCGAACTCGGTGGCGAACGTATCGAACTACTTAACCTCGGACCAGCCCATAGCCCTGGAGACATCGTTGCGTGGTTACCGAAAAGAAAACTCGTCATAACAGGCGACATTGCTTTTCATCAACGCCTGCTACCCGTTTTTGAATACACCGATACGAAGGCATGGATCGAGACTTGGGATAGCCTCGTTGAGTTAAAAGCAGAGATAGTCGTTCCCGGCCATGGCGAAGCAACCACGATGGAAGAGGTAACCAAATATACCTATGACTACTTAAAACATTTGCGCAAAGGCGTTTCAACATTACTAGACGAAGACGGTACACTTGAAGATGCCTACGACATCGACCAATCCGCCTACAATCATCTTGATACATTTGATGACCTCGCCAAGATAAATGCGGGTAGAGTGTTTGAAGCAATGGAATTTGAGTAATAGCTTATGGGTAATACAACATAGGCCATACGATAAGGCCCGTATTTCCACCACTATTTTTACCTATTATTATGAATTACTTGGTACGCACCTATGTCAACTAAACTCACTTACCCCCGCTTTGCCTGTCTCTTCGTTTTCAGCCTGCTGTATTCAGGCACATTGCTTGCGGACTTAGTCAACATCGATAATAAGCAACTGCAAAACCTGCTGAACGAAAAAACGTTGATTATCGACGTGCGCAGAGCCGAAGAGTGGGTGGATACAGGTGTCGTTGAAAGTAGCCAATTACTCACATTCTTCGACAAAAATGGTAATGTTAATGCGCAAAAATGGTATTCCGATATCTCCAAATTTTCCGACACATCAACACCAGTGATTCTGATATGCCGCACTGGCTCAAGATCAAAAGTAATCGGAGACTGGATGGTAAAGACACTCGGCTACCAGAATGTATACAACGTAGCCGATGGAATAATAGGTTGGAAGCGTGCTTCGGGAAAGACCCTAGCCCCTTAAATTTTAGGGCGATACAAAGTCATCATTTCCATTTCAATAGGTTCAAATCTTCACAGTCGCCTGAACTAAATTTTTAGGATCATAGGGCGAATCTGCAATAATCTTGACGCGATAACGTTGCCCGAGAATTTCGGCCTCTAGCCCTGCGGGCGCATTGGTATCGTCGACCATGGCATCCACATCAATATATGCCAAAGCAATAACCTGCTTCAAAGTATGCCCATAACCACCCGATGTAATTCGGCCTACCATACCCGATGCATTAAAGACCGGTGCATTGCCGATAGGCTGCACGTCACAGTCGGCCACTTCAAGGGTCACCATTTTCACGCCAACACCATTAGCCAACTGTTTTTTCAAGACATCTCGGCCCTGAAAATCACCTTTGTCGATGGCTATGAAGCGATCCATCCCTGACTCGATGGGGCTGTATTCGCTGCTTAAATCTAGATTCCAACCCCGATAGGATTTCTCAAGCCGCAGTGAGTTAATAGCACGCATTCCAATTGGCGCAAGCCCGTAGGCCTTACCTTTTTCAAATAGCAGATCGTATAGCGATAATTGTTGATCGATATCATGGTGCAACTCCCAGCCCAGCTCTCCAATATAACTAATACGGACAGCCAACATTTTACCAACACCGCGTACGTCGACTGTCTGTGCGCTAAACCAGGGGAATACCAATTGACTCAGGTCTTGCGTTATTATCTGCTCCAACAGGTCACGAGAGTGAGGACCAGTAATCACGAATGCGCCCTTATCAGCAGTGATGTTTTTGATCTGTACCGAACCATCGTCGGGACAGGCCTTGAGCAATAGGTCTTCGTCAAAACGCTCGGCCCAGGCCGGGGTCACCACGTAGAAGTGGTCGTCACTGAGACGAGTGACAGTAAATTCACTACGTATTCCACCGGCTTGCGTTAACACATGAGCAAGACGTACTTTGCCAATGCCGGGCAGTCGATTAGCAAGCAAGTGGTCGAGAAAGTGGTATGCACCTTTACCAGTGATTTCAAATTTGGAGAACGGCGTGAAATCAATCAAGGCCACTTTCGTTCGTGCCGCATGGCATTCAGAGCCTATCGGTTCAAAATCATTACTGCGACGAAAGCTCAGCTCATCTTTGGGCTCAACGCCTTTCGGCGCAAACCAGTTAGCGCGCTCCCATCCATATTTCTGGCCCCAAACTGCGCCCGCTTCGCACAAGCGGGGATAACAAGGGGACGTTTTTAACGGGCGCGCGGCTGGCATTTCTAGGTTCGGATAGTGGATCTCAAATACGTGACCATAGGTTTCAATATTCTTTTTGATGGTGTATTCCTGATCGGCGTAGGCTCCGAATCGTCGCGGGTCGACTTCAAACATATCGATACTCGGCTCGCCTTCGATAATCCATTCCGCTAAATACTTACCCACGCCCCCCGCCAGCAAAATGCCGAAGGTATTGCCCTCAGCTAGCCAGAAATTACGCAACCCCCACGCAGGTCCAACCAGTGGTGAACCGTCGGGCGTATGTGCAATGGGGCCGTTCACAATTTCTTTAATGCCTGCGTTTTCGAGCATTGGCACTACTTTCGCTGCCGCTTCAAACTGCTCTATCATTCGGTCCATATCAGGTGTTAATAATTCTTGGCCGAACCCTGAGGGTACACCATTTTCGGCCCAGATCGGAGGGTTTGGATCGTAAGGCCCGAGTATTAACCCCTGACGTTCTTCACGCAGATAAAACAGGCTACGATCTTCACGGAGAACCGGCAATTCGGGATAACCTTGTTGTTTTCTGTCTTCCAGCTCCTTAATACTGTCGGTAACCAGAAACTGATGTAAAACCGGTATACAGGGAATATCGAGTCCGACCAGTTTGGCGGTCTGGCGAGCGTAAAAACCAGTCGCACAAACAATGTGCTCCGCAATAATACTGCCCCGATTAGTATCAACCTGCCAATCACCACTGGCGCGTTGTTGTATAGCCGTCACTTCAGTTTGACGATAGATTTGTGCACCATTTTTGCGCGCGCCAATTGCCATCGCCTGAGTCACATCCGCCGGTGCAATGTGACCATCATCCGGATGGTGCAGTGCACCCAGAATGCCGTCTGTGTTCATAAACGGCCAAAGCTGCTTCACCTTATCGGGTGAAATAATGTCGAACGGCACACCGCTGGTGTTAGCGGTATCGCAATAGGCTTTGTATTCATCCATTCGATCTTTAGTGGATGCAATTCGAAGGTTGCCTGTTTTATGGAAACTGACCGACTGCCCGGTTTCAGCTTCCAGCGTCTGATAGAAATCGACCGAGTATTTGTTGATGCGCCCAATCGAGTAACCCGGATGATATAGCGGTAATAAACCAGCCGCATGCCAGGTCGAGCCGGCGGTCAGCTCGGTACGTTCACACAGGACGACATCACTCCAACCGGCTTTTGCCAAGTGGTAAAGAATGCTAACGCCAACAATTCCACCACCAATGACGACTACTCTAGCCTGTTGTTTCAACTGGGTATTTCCTATGCATGGTTTGTTTAGGGCTCGATATCTGGAACTTGTTACTCGTTGTTCAATGCGTCTAGGGCTGGTATCTTGCGTTCACGTCGTGCGATGTAATCGAGCAATGCCTCATCTATCGCCAGATCTAGCTTAGGCTCTACATAAGCATCCAACATTGACTTAGCCTCATTGTTCGCGCGTTCGTTAATCTCTTTTGAGCCTTCAGCCTGCCATTGTTCAATGGAATTGTTATCAAACAATTTTGGCATGAAAAAAGCGCGTTGGAAATTGTCCTGGGTATGTTGATGACCAAGGTAATGCCCTCCTGGACCAATATCACGAACAGCAGCCAGAGCTTCGTCAAAATCATCCCACCGAATACCCTCAGCCATTCGATAAGCCATCGCACACTGCTCAGCATCCACGACAAATTTTGCCATCGAGCAATGCATGCCCGCTTCATTCCAGCCTGCTGAATGCCAACAATAGTTAGCACCCGCCATGATGACTGCCATCAAAGTTGTGGCGCTTTCGTAGCCCGCCTGGGCGTCGAATGTTTTTGCTCCACCGAGCGCAGTTGAAGTTCTCCAGGGAACATCGTAATAACGCGCCATCTGTCCAATCATATAATTCATTAAACTGATTTCCGGCGTACCTGCCATCGGCGCACCAGAGCGCATCGAAACTGTCGACAGGTAATGCCCATAAATCGCCGGACAACCTTTACGAACTACTTGTGTATAGGCCAGAGCCGATAATGCTTCAGCGTTCAATTGCGCTACTGCCGGTGCAGTAGAAGCTGGCGTATTTGCGCCTCCTAAGACGAAAGGAGAGCAAAGTACCGGTTGATTACGTTTATTAAATGCGCGCATCGCACCTAACATGGTTTCGTCCCAGACCAGTGGTGAGTTAGCGTTGCAATTACCTGTTACCACCGGATGAGTTTCCATGAACGCTTCGCCAAATAGAATCGCGCACATCTCCATCACATCTTCGGCATTTTTCGGTGTGGTTGTCATGCCCATAAAGGTCTTGTCTGAGTATTTCATCGACGAATAAGTAATGCGTAAGTGCCGGTGTGCGACCACATGATCCATTGGCTCAACAATGTGATGCGCAGACGAATGCATTGATGGACTCATATGGCTAAGTTTGTGAAAATTAGCCAAATCATCGAGGGTTGGCCAACGTCTTTTATTTTCCAGATCCACAATGAAAGGCGCCCCTGTCATGGGTACAAAGATAGAATGGTCATGCCCAAAAGGTAAGTTGTTATTGGGGTTGCGTGCGTGATAGGTAAAAGACGACGGGATGGTTTTGATCAGTTCGCGTATCAGGCCTCGATCTAAATGAACCGTTTCCCCACGAACATCAGCACCCGTTTTCTTCCAATCTTCGAGCGCTATCGGGTCACGAAACACAACACCAACCTCTTCGAGGATATCCATGGAGGCGTTATCGATTTTTTCTACTTGTTCTTGATCCATCGGCTCGACCAGCGGTAACTTCCGTTTCAGGGCCGGCAACATGGTAACGTCGCGTTCTTTTCTTATATCACGTAACGCAGAACGTGCGCCACGTCGTGAGCGAGGTGTCGCCGTACTTTCAGCATTACTCATCGATTCAATATCTCACTAAGGATTGTTTTGAGTCCAAATATTAAAAAAGTTACAGGCACAAGTAAAACTGAATATACTCAACGTTGCCATAAATATTATTTAACCTATGAAACGAAACATCGACATACTATCTTTGCGCAGTTATATCCTCGCTGAAAAACTGGGTTCCTTTGCCAAAGCTGCCAGCAGCCTTAATTGTTCACCTGCCGCCCTGTCACTTCGCATTAAAAAGCTGGAGGAAACACTGGGCACTCGATTATTTCATCGTAACTATCACAACCTGCAACTCACCACGAGTGGCAGAAATTTGCTGGCTGAAGCCAATTTAATGATTAAAGCAAATGACCGATTAATGAGCTCGGCTCAAGAGATAGAGGCGCAGGAAATTGTTAAAATAGGCGTCCCCGAAGACTTGACTCATATTTTTTTTAAAGACGTCATGTCGAACCACGGCATGTCCGACAAAGGAATCAATATTGAACTATCGATGCGTTTGTCACGTGATTTAATCGATATGGCTAATGAAGAACTTTTACATATGGCTATCGCGACCGTGCCGCCTGAATTTTTCGGTGGCGAGTTATTAGGCTCAAGAAATTTACTCTGGGTTGTAGCACCTGATTTCGAGTGGGAGCCTAATAGACCGATTCCTCTGGCATTGCATCCCAACCGATGTATTTACCGAGACCTGATTTTGTCCGTGCTTGAAGCATCGGGTACTGATTTTAGAATCACCTTTTCAGCTCAGGGCTCGATGAGTATTCAGGCGGCTGTCGCAACCGGTCTGGGATTAACCATCATCGCAGAGGGTATGGTGCCTCCCGAGTTAGTTCGGGCGCCTGACGTATGGAATTTACCGGATCTTGGCAAGATAGACATTCGGCTTTTTAAAAATAAGAGCCTGACAACACTACAACTTGAATTAGCCAGCATACTAAAATCTACCTTTAGTGCCTCAATAAAATCATCTCCATGAACCCTGTCAGTCCGTCGGTCAGCCCAACGTATCCGTTAAGTTTCTCTATCAGCGATTCTAATCCTAAATGTGTCACAGGACTGCCATCAAACACCTTGCAAATCAGCGCTCACTGTTCTTTTTGGCGTGCCGATTACTTTACCTGGAAGTTGTTTTTATATAACCACTAGTCCAAAAATACTTCTACAGCGTATAAATCCTATAATGTTTTTAAACCGTCGTACACTGCATCAAAGTCCGCTGAACTGTTGTCACAACTCGACCCGAGTCAGACTGGAAAATTCTGGGCCTGGGTCGGAGAGAACATTCCCTGGTAATCCAACATAAGGAACCACTATGAAATTACTTGTTCACCTACTCCCCATCTCCCTACTGTTATTTACTACAAACAGTTTTGCGAACTGCCCGCCCCTGCTCAACTTCGAGGCGACCAAACTTCACTCAAGTACAACTGTAGACTTTTGCAACAATTACCAAGGCAAGGTACTACTGGTTGTCAACACCGCAAGCCATTGCGGGTTTACACCACAATTCAAGGGTCTAGAGGTCCTGTACAAAAAGTATCGTGATCAGGGGCTGGAGATTGTTGGTTTTCCTTCGAACGACTTCTTTCAGGCGGCCAGTAATGAGTCCAAGACGGCGGAAGTTTGCTACATCAACTATGGCGTCACGTTTACCATGTTGTCTCCAAGCGCAGTACGAGGCAGCGATGCCAATCCATTTTTCAAACAACTGGCAGATAAAACTGGCAGTGCACCGAGTTGGAATTTCAATAAATACCTAGTAGACCGTGATGGCAACGCAGTCAGGCATTATGGTTCTAGTAAAAAACCGATGGGCAGCGATCTGGAAAAGGACATAGTGCAATCACTGCAGAGGTAAACAACAATGATGTCGGCGCGTAGCATTATTCGTACATTGGGATACTTGGGCCTTATTCCCTTTATCATTCCCGCAATTCTGGTGGCAACCAACAGTGATCAAGCTGATTTAGCCATCCAGGTCGCTGAGGCTTATGCATTTGGAATTATCTGCTTTTTGACTGGGAGCTGGTGGGGAATGTCATCCTCAAACGATAATCGGGCCCTGATTCTTCTCAGTAACTTTTACTTTCTGACTGCTTTCCTGCTGCTCTTTCTTGCACCCTTGTGGTGGTCATTTTCAGCATCAGTCGTACTGATTAGTATTTTTGCTCTAGAACAACGAAAGGCCCTGTTTCCGCCACTACCTCAGTTCTACAGACAAATGCGTGCCACCCTCACCGTCCTTTCCAGTGGCTCGATGCTAGTTATCCATATTGCTCGTTGAACCGATATTAGTGAGATAGTGATCTCTTTTGTTGTTTTGTACGTAAGCAAATGGACGTTCCTTTATTTTGAGGCCACATGAGACTTGCTACTAACATTCACGCCAAAGACAATATCCTGAAGGTCAGTGAAGCCTGCATCAACATCTGTAACCTTCGCTTGCGAACCTATATTGGGTTCAACCCCGAAGAAAAAGCCAAACAGCAGGATGTTGTTATTAACATCCAAATTCGTTATAGCGCTGACCTGGCTTTTGACAGTGATGATGAAGAGGATGCGTTAAATTACAAAACAATCACCAAAAGCATGATTCTCCACACTGAACATGGTCGCTTTCATCTTCTTGAAAAACTAGCGGCAGACCTGCTGGCCATTGCCACGGAATCAAAGCGCGTCAGTTTTGCGGAAATCAAGGTCGACAAGCCTCACGCTTTACGCTTTGCCGATTCAGTGTCTGTAACCTTGAGTGCAACACGTGACTGACTCACTGAAATCACCCAAAAATGCCGACCCAGTGATCATAACAGGTGGCGCCCAGCGGCTTGGTCTGGCAACCGCTATTGCCCTTCAAAAACAGGGTTACAAGGTCGTAATTACTTACCGCAAACACCGCCCCATACTTTACGAGCTAGAAGCGAGTGGCATAGCCACCATGCATGCTGACTTCGGTGTGGAACAAGGAGTTTACCGCTTTACAGGAGAAATATGCTCCCGCTTCAACTCAGTGCGCGCGATCATACACAATGCCTCTGAGTGGCTTCCAGAAAGCCATCATCAATCTGATGAATCGGTCATGCAACGCATGTTCAACACTCATGTGATGGCGCCTTATCTAATCAACCAGGAATGTGGCGCCCTGCTAATTCGGCATGGAAAGAAACATGGCTACGCCGATCTTATTCACATGAGCGACTATGTGGCAACTAACGGCAGTAAAAAGCACATAGCCTATGCAGCAAGTAAAGCTGCCCTAGATAACTTAACACTTTCCTACGCGAGCAAATTAGCCCCCTGGGTCAAGGTGAACAGTATCGCACCCGCACTGTTGATGTTTAACCAGAACGACGACGCGCAGTATCGTGAAAAGGCCCAGAAAAAATCGCTCCTCGGTATCGTTCCTGGGGCGTCCGAAGGCGTTAGCACCATTCAATACATACTTGAAAGCAAATACCTCACGGGAAAAACAATCGCTCTCGATGGTGGTCGCCACCTAGCCAACGCAAGCTGAGCCATAAATGTTTTTAAATCAACCTCCAAAAAAGGACTGAAAATGAACCTAAATTATGCTTATGCAGAGATAGGAAAGACATCTTTGTACTCCAAGGAGGCGGACCAGGTACGTAATGCTTTGATCGAGCAGGGTCTTGAAACGCCATTAATACATGACACACTTGATCGTGATACAAAATACCAACGTATCAAACAGTCTTTTGCCGACATTGCTACAACCCTAGGACTCGACCTAACGGATGACAGCCTTTGTGAAACACCGCACCGTATCGCAAAAATGTACGTGGATGAAATTTTTGCCGGTCTCAACTATGCTAATTTTCCTAAGATCACAGTCATTGATAACAAAATGGGTGTCGACGAAATGGTGAAGATCAGTGACATCAGCCTGACCAGTACTTGTGAACATCACTTTGTCACAATCGATGGAATGGCACGGGTTGCTTATATCCCCAAAGACAAGCTCATTGGGCTTTCCAAAATCAATAGGATTGTTCGGTTTTTTGCACAACGGCCACAGGTGCAGGAACGCTTAACCCGCCAAGTTTTAGTTGCGCTGCAAACACTACTGCAAACCGACGATGTCGCGATCAAAATCGATGCGACACATTATTGCGTCAAATCTAGGGGCGTCATGGATGCCACTTCCCGCACCCAAACCACAGCAATGGGAGGTTCCTTCAAGGAGCAACACAAAACTCGGACAGAGTTCCTGAGCTGAGAAATGTCTAAACCTTCTACAATTGACCCTGAAGAAATTTCCTACTACGACAAGCTGGCTAAGGAGTGGTGGGATGAAAGTGGAAAGTTTTGGCCACTACATCGATTAAACCGAGTACGTGAGGCCTATCTCAAACAACAGATTTGCCTGCACTTTGATCGCGATGTGACTATGGATAACGCCCTTCAAGGTCTGTCGGTGATAGACATTGGGTGTGGTGGTGGTATTTTAGCCGAGTCAATGGCCAGTCTTGGTGCCACTGTGACAGGAATAGATGTCGTACCGAAAAGCTTGCAGGTAGCAAGACAGCATGCTCTCAGTCAGCACCTAGACATAGAATATATCGATAGTTCAGCTGAAGAAATGCTCCAGTCTGATCAACTGTACGATGTAGTTTTGAACATGGAGGTCGTCGAGCACGTAGTTGAGCTACCCACCTTCATTAGCAGTTGTGCGCAGCTGGTAAAAACAGATGGTATCACTTTCATCGCTACCATTAATCGTAACCCGCTGTCTTGGTTGTTTGCAATTGTAGGAGCAGAGTATCTGCTCCGCTGGTTACCACGTGGCACTCACCAATGGTCAAAATTTGTCAAACCAGCCGAGCTCACAGCGCTGCTTGCAGACAATGGGCTGGTAGTAACAGTTGAAAGCGGTGTACGCGTTAATCCGTTTAACAAACGATTTTCATTAACAAACAATTTACATGTCAACTACATGGTTGCAGCTAGCGCAGTAAAAGACCTGAAATAGGAATACATTTAGGCGCCAGATTAGTGATCCTCCAGCCCAGTTCATCCGTATAAACCTATACATACAGCAACGATAACTACAAATAGACATTGAATATTTTTCTGTTAGATCACGATATCGAACGTTGTGCTGAATATCACTGTGATCAGCACGTCGTAAAAATGATCCTAGAAAGCGTGCAAATGCTTTGTACTGCTTTAAATAAAATGGGCCTACAAACACCTTACAAGTCTACCCATAAAAATCACCCTTGTGTGTTATGGGTTGGAGATTCATTTGATAATTTCTTATGGCTAAAAGACCTGACATTGCAGCTCAACGACGAGTATCTATATCGCTTTGACAAACAGAAAAACCATCGTTCAATCGATGTACTGCAATCTATTTCTGGACATCGATATGCTCATCGCGGACTAACACCGTTTCCGCAGGCGATGCCCACAGAATATAAAGTTCCAGGTGATACGGTGGCTGCCTATCGGGGTTTCTATATTGGCGAAAAAAAGAGCTTTGCACGCTGGACTCGACGCGACAAACCCGAGTGGTTTGTGTAAATGAAGTTAGAGACAACCTGACGAGTAATAGATTTACTTTATTATCGACAATCCATTCCATCAATCTGAATGATACCAATGAGGTACACCATGAACCAGGAAATAACACGTAGAAAACTCTTGAAAACAATGGCTTTGGTTGGCGTTTTCCCCAGTATCACCATTAGCAGCGTTAAAGCCCTCGCCAGCTCGCCACAACTCGATCCCGGAAATGCCCAAGCAAAGGCACTCGAGTACAATCATCAATCGCCAATAGCCGACAAGAATTGTGGCAACTGTCGGCTCTATACTGGTTACTCTAGTCAAGATTGGGGGCCCTGCGCCATCTTTCCAGGGCAGGAAGTCGCTAGTGCAGGGTGGTGCAAGGCATGGGTTGCCAATGGTTAGCACTCGCTTGTTTCATTAATTAACCAACAAACTAACCACATCGAAACGAAGAGGGCACAATGACTAAGGCAAAAAAACATAAGGTAAATATCGGCTATCCCTTACCGGCATTGTCACTAAACGAATGCTAGATGTTCTAGCCTGTTTCATCATCAGTGGGTGGCTGGGAATGCCTATAGGTTATTTAAATGCCTGAATTAACCATTTTTTACGATGGCGGCTGCCCCCTTTGTGTCTCAGAAATGCGACATCTGTGCCGACTAGACATCGAGCAAAAAATTGCGCTGCAAGATATTCATGAAAAGGGATTTTCTCAGCGCTTCCCATATATAGATCCTGCGCATGCTAACCAGATTCTTCATGGCGAGCTGGCAAATGGTGAAATAATCTATGCGCTGGATGTTACCTATACAGCCTGGACTCTAGTGGGTAAGCATCACTGGGTTGCGATACTACGCTGGCCGCTGGTCAAGCAGGTGTCACATTGGGTCTATCTATTTTTTGCCAAGCACCGCTCTCGAATCTCAAAGTTATTAACCGGCAGCGATCGCTGTGTAGTCTGTGAAATCAAGCGAGAGGAGCGATGATCAGCGTGACTTCATGATTAGTGCTCGACGCCAGTGGCAGTCATGACTGAGCAATTATTACCGAGTTGATTCCCTACTCCTTAATAGACCGCATCGTCAGCTTCAGGTGAAACACGTCATAGATCGTCATTTGTCCCTCAAGATTACACCATTACTGCTGCAAACTGACTCTTCTCAGGAGCCGCATTGTTAAAAACTAAGATAATCGGTAGTTCTATTATTAGCAACACTGGCGTCTACAGGCTGTCCCTGAAGTGGCAAAAATTTATGACCCATTCGTCGATCGCAGGCGTATAATGTTGAGTATCCTAGCTAACTCGATTCACTTTATGGGATGTCAGTATCAAATCGACTAAGAAAAACATCCCTTGTCACCCATTGCTAAAAATTGCATCAGAGCAAAATGAAAAATAAAACAGTGCCCGTAGATGGCAATAGTAACGCATCACTATCCACCAGCCAGAAGGATAGGAGGCGTCTACTGCTAAGCGTATTTGGATGGGTTGGCGTGGTTATCGCAACGCCGTTTTTTCTTTGGGTGCCGCTTGGCATGGTCGGTCTAACACCGTCCATGATCGACGTCTTTGGTGTTGTTGGGCTTCGCATCCCGGCGGCAGTCACCATCGCTGGCCTGTTGTTAGCTGCGATCGGATTCCATCGAAATTAAAGGGGAGCATCCGGACCCTTATCCGGATAAACATCAACTATTATGTAAGGAGATTAGCATGTTCAAACTATCCGATTTTTTTATTCTGCTCGCGGTCGGGGTGTCTTTTGCGGTTTCCGGGCTGCTCTGGTTCGAAGGTCACCAAACTGAGGGATTGTTCACTGCTATATGGGTGCCTTCAATTCTTGCATTTGGTATTTACTTCAAATTGTCGAGCCTTCTGGCTCAGAGAGAGCAATCATGATTGCCGACAACTTGCTCTATGTCGCTATTTTTGTGTTCATCATAATGTTCATAGGTCTCGTTCTGACATTTATGGAGTTTCGGTACGGCAAACCGAAGCAACAGCAGGAGCGCGCAGAAAAGAACCCAGATTCGGCAGGTGGAGACATGCCAGCCCGCTAGGCTCGAGTCATGTTTTGGCACGAAAACTGACAGGTAATTCTGGAGACAGTATACCTATTGTTTATTTAGCCAATAGGTAGTCATGTAGACGATTATTAATCAAGGAAACGATGCACTGGATAAAAGTATCCAAAATATTTTGACGTAAGTGCACGTTGCGCCAAAAGATTTAGTGCAGGGACGCGCTAAACAATCTAACCACCGATAAACAATGTATTCGATTACTTCGATCATAGATGGTTTGTTCGTAAAATAAAAAATGGGAACGATAAATTCATAGAATGAATATATACGCAGTCATCCACTACCCCCGCAAAGACATTATTAAAGTGTATGTTGACAAACAGTTAGCGCAAAACTTCAGTGACAATGAAAACAACACACTACGCTCAAAATTCGGCAACCATGTAGATAATTTTTATGCTGTTGAGAAGCACTTACTAATACAAAAAAAAATTAAATTATAGATGTAAGTTAAACCCTAAAAGACATGCAAGCCTTCTTGCGCGGGGTCCTTCCTGTCTTGATGGGCCATGGTGGATCGTTGGTGCTCAGAGGCAAAAAAAACAAAGTAATTCTAGGTAAAGTTACATTTGGAATGCTACTGGTGATGGACTCTGATTCGGCTGAAACGATTGAAAAGCTATTCGAAACTCCTGAGTATAAAGCGTTAATTCCTTACCATGACAGGGCATTCAAGAATATGGACATTGTCATTTCTTCAGCTTTATAAATTTTTGAGCCTCAGGCGTTTACCATCCGAAAAGTATTCGAATGATGAAAACAGGCTTCTGCATGGGGCTGTTTTCGTCAACAGGGGATTGTCAAAACCACACATCAACGCTGTGACCTGACAAGTCTTACCGGCATATTTTAGTCGTTATTCAACCGAAGGAAGGACTTTTTACTTAATGTAATAGCGTCCTTCCTTCGGCTTCTTCAATATCTTTACAGAATTATCTTCCGTACATATCAATGCCAGGGAGCGGGCGATGATATCGAACCACTTCCCCATACGCCTTTGATGCAGCAAACAATCCCTTATCACTGTCAATCGGCAATCCAGCTTCTTCAACCGACTTCAAGAAGGCTATTGAAGCCATGAGGGCATGTTGTGGCTGTATGCCACCTGTAGCACAAAGCCGCCAACCCATATCGGGATAGCCCGGAATAGCTGCCGCTTCTACAGCATGTTTGTTGTGCATGATGTTTAGCACTTCTTTAATGTTTTTCTCGCCATAACCTTTCGGTGCCCGGATTGCAGTCACTGCATTAGAAGCAGTATTGATATCTTTTGCGACAAGCTCTAAGCCTGCAGCCTTTACCGCAGCACGAAAGATTGTAGAACAATCCGCATGGCGCTCAACAACTCGATCTAAGCCTTCGATCGCTATAGTATCCAAAGCCACGGCTAATTGAGCGTAGTTTGGCGGCGTTTCTGTATGTAGAGCACTCGTTTCCATAGCTGCAATCATCTTAGTAAGGCTAAGGTAGTGTTCGCCTTTTTTAAGCCCGGCCGCTATCATCTGTTGATCGCATTCAGCAACTCTCTTCAGGGCTTTCGGACTGAGTGTAATCATTCCAATGCCTGGCGAAGCCATCATGCCTTTTTGGCTGCATCCCATGAGCATATCGATCCCCAATTTATCCATAGAAAGCGGCAAGCTGCCGATGGAAGAAATACCGTCGATGCCAAGAAGGGCAGGATGTTTTAATTCATCCAGCAAATCACGCAATGTCTGCATGCTGGCAGTAACGCCCGCGCCCGTTTCGTTATGCGGGGCCATAACCATCTTGATGTTACCGCCAGGGTTATCGGCAAGGTCTTTTTCTAACGCTGCCCGGCACTGATCAAACGGCAGATCTTCACCAAGTTCTCCTTGTAAGCGTATGACACCTCTACCCAAATTTTCGACGCAATTGCCCATTGCATTACTGAAGCACCCGATCTCCAAGGTTAGGATGACTTTCTTGTCGGAATTCACTTCGTCTGGGGTGCGTAATGAGCCTGCAGCAGCTTCTGTAGCAGATGTCCCTGAGCCATTGAAGAAAAGAGGCATGCCTCCTTTCGGCATATCGACTAAATTCCCGTACTCTTCGCGAACCGCTGTAAAAAATTCCGCTGCGCCTGGGCCTCGCATGCCTCTTGTTTGGGTAGACGAAAATTGAGTGACCAATTCAGACCCAAAGGCCGGACCAGGGGTAACGTTTATAATTTTGTTGTGTGGAGACCAGACAGCATCCTTATCGCTAAGAAAATCGTCGCTAGGCGCTTCGATCTGATTAGTTTCAATAAGACGTCGAAGTCCAGAGAGTGGAGAGATTAAATCATTTGCTTTCTTTGAAGTTTGTTTCGTCATTTTTAAGTACACCTAAGTTTCTAAACATTTACGTTTCTGATAATTACCAAAAAGCTCGAAACAAACAAATCAATCAGAAAGCGAGCGGTGCTCTGTCTTCTGCAGTGTTTTTGAACACGGCCTTTCTCGTCGAGACGCGATGCTATCACACTATCCACCAGAGAAAGGTTAGAGGAGGCGTTTAATATAAGAAAAAGTTATAAATATAGACGCTAAATTAACCATGAGCGAATTTAATGGAATGTGATGCCATTGGAACAGGTCTTGTTCCCTTGCCAATACCCCAAAATTCAAACTAAAAGTACACTAGTAAGGCACTAGAATTAAGCTTAGAAAAAGGTGCAGAACAAGCCCTAGCTCACAGATTTGAACAGGACTATTATAAAAAATGACTCAAGCAATAAATTCGCGCCAAGAAACAAGCGTGTCTTTGAAATCAGTTAAACCACAGTCCGACATTAGTTCTTGGTCAAATAGCTCTAAGTCACCGCCGAGCTCTTCTTCTGACTCATAATCTAACCACAAATTGCGTACAGAGGCCTGCTCTAGTTCAACCGTTAATTCAAAGGCGTTTCCACGAAAAGTTTTCCTACCGATTGCCTTATCCTCTATTTGGGCAATACTCGATAATATCTGATCGACTAGAACAATGTCATTCGACAGGTCTTCAGTAAACCACCGACCAAAAGCTTCATGCCCCATTGAAAATTTTGCCGAAGGACGGCCTAAGTAGTTATTCTCAAATTCATAATCCACTGGAGACTCTTTTTAATAGGTGTTGCGATTGTCATTCTAACCAATTTCGTCTATCAGAGAAGGTGGGATCGGCCCATTCCGTATCGCATTAGGATATTGAAATGCTCTTCTAAAAACCTTAAGCCTACGCCTTTTTATCGAAAAACGCTTAAACCTTTAGCGCCGGAGAATTATCTGATGGCGTATTTTCCAGCATTTGAACCAATTCCGATAGCTCTTCTTCAGCCAACTGACGCCACTCACCCGTTGGTAGCCCGTTCAAGTGTAACTGCATGATTCGAACGCGCTCAAGCTTTACCACTGAATAGTCATAGTGTTTACACATACGGCGAATCTGGCGGTTAAGCCCCTGAACTAAGGTGATTCTGAAAATGGTTGCAGACTCTTTAACAACCTTGCATGCTTTCGTGACAATACCGAGCATAGGCACTCCACCGCTGATGCCGGCAATAAAGTCATCGGTTATGTCTTTGTCCACGGTGACCACATATTCCTTTTCATGGTTGTTACCAGCACCCATAATTTTGTCGACTAGGTCACATCGGTTGGTCAGAAATATCAACCCTTGAGAGTCCTTGTCTAGCCGCCCTACCGGAAAGATTCTGGAACTGTGGCCAACAAAATCAACAATGTTTCGGGGCTCGTTGCTTGCCGCTGTACACACAACACCAACGGGCTTATTCAATGCGATGAAAATCACCTTGTCAGTGGCCAGTGGCGCAATAGCCAAGCCATTTACCGTTACCTTATCACCAGGCGATACTTTATCGCCCAGCACGGCCTGTTTACCATCAATAAATACAACGCCCTGTTTAACATAGACATCGGCAGCCTTTCTGGAGCAGATGCCAGTTTCGCAGATGTATTTATTGATACGCATTAGTGAGTCGGAAGAGATGATTTTCTCGGCAAGAAATGGAGAGCCAAATGATACACACATGATGATAGCAGCGTCGAACTCTCGTTAGGCTAGACTATATTGCACAAGGATACTGAAATGTTATTCGGAAAGATCAGGCGCTTTTGCACACAGAGCTTTACAAACCAAAAACTTAGCTTAAAATCCCCGCCGGTGTCACTAAAGACACACGACATGATTACAATTTGGGTTCCCTCGCCCCCATTAACAAAAAGGTACCACATGAATATTTTCACCGCTGCTCAAGCGAATAAAGCACTCACTTGCCTAGTTGCAAGCCATCTACTGATCATTGCCGCCAGTAACTATCTGGTTCAATTGCCGTTTACTCTATTTGGTTTTCATTCCACTTGGGGTGCCTTTAGCTTTCCGTTTATTTTTCTCGCAACTGACCTAACCGTGCGTATCTTTGGTGCACCAATGGCACGGCGTATTATTCTGCGCGCGATGATACCGGCTCTGTTTCTTTCCTATGGTCTTTCTGTATTGTTTTACGAAGGCGCTTTTCAAGGCATTGGTCAATTAACCGAATTTAATTTGTTTGTCGCGCGCATAGCTCTGGCGAGTTTCATTGCCTATGTATTTGGGCAGTTTCTGGACGTGCAAGTCTTCAACCGTCTACGCCTCAATCAACGCTGGTGGATTGCGCCGGCAGCTTCTACCGTACTCGGCAACGCACTCGATACACTTTTGTTTTTCTCGATTGCTTTTTACCAGAGTCCGGATGCTTTCATGGCCGAGAACTGGGTAGAGATTGGGCTGGTTGATTACGCCTTTAAACTCATTATCAGCTTGCTGCTATTTCTGCCAGCTTATGCTGTGCTGCTGAAATATTTGTCAGGCCGTTTGACTGAAAGTGCGGATGGGTTAGATTCGAACAAAGTAAATACCTAAGCGTTTGTGCTGGTTTGCTCCAGCACTTTCTAGGCCGCACCTTTACGAACAACCATAGAAATAATTCGTCATCGAAACAATGACATCAGCCATAGGATGGCTATGTACTGCGCTAGGTCAAAGGCCGTCAGGTAATAGAAAAGGCGAATTCATTTTAAACTCATCAATCATTTTTTCTAAAATGGCTCTGCTCTTTTGAAGGCCCGCTTGGACTTTTGGGTGAGACTTGAGATTTGTAAGTTTTGGATGCCGCCGTTATTAACCAGTGAACACTGAAAGGCATAATTACTGTCATACTCTGTTACGACGTTATTGATAAAGACACACCAGACGCAATGCCCAGAAAAACCTGCCCAAACTGCCAACGCCCACTACCGGTTTGTTAATGTAGCGCGCTGGTGCAAGTGGCCAATACAACCAAAGTACTGATCTTACAGCCCCCCCAGAACAGAAGCACCCCTTTAACACCGGCCGCATGGCGCACTTGTGTCTCAGTAATAGTGAGCTCATCGTGGCCGAAACATTACCAGCAGCCAAACTGGCCAGCATACTCAATACCCCATCCGCACTCCTCTCGCCTGGCTACCCAACACCCCAAAGATACAGCCCCTAGCCAACGAATCGGCGGACTACAGCAACATTCAACAGCTGATCGTGATTGACGCCACGTGGAATAAGTCAAAGAAAATCCTACACCTTCACCCTGCTCTACAAAAATCCCCCGACACCATCTAGAGGGCAATTTAAACTCCAACTATCAAATCCGAAAAACCACCGTCAACAATGGCCTATCAACCCTCGAAAGCATAGTTAAGGCGTTGAATACAATAGAACCCAGGGGTGAAGGTGAGAGTGGGTTTGAATCAATGCTGCAACCCTTTGAAAAGATGATTGCTCTGCAAAGTCAAAACTGTGAGTAGAATGATCAGCATCTTGAGCTTAAAGGAGACGATAACAAATGCACCTTTATAGACATAAACCATCGTGAAATACCGCAAGGTCAGTTTAGTTTTATTGCGTTGTATCAGGCTTTCAGAAGTTGGATCTATGAGGCATATTGCATTACTTCTTTTTTAAACGAAGTGAGGCTTGGGCTTCGGAGAAAAATACAATCTTTACATGCTATTTTAGTCAATGATTT
>JBLHID010000011.1:0-38137 GCA_047615545.1 Polaribacter sp. | reverse complement strand
AAACTAATTGACTTGCCGATTGGCGCTCTGAGTTTACGACACAGCTAAGAGTCACCCTCAACATGCGTTACGAAGGCGACAGAGTATTTTTTACAGAAAAAGGTGAACGTATAGGCCCGAAGAAACCACTTAAGCAAATCTATGCCTGATAGCGGCTGTCAAAAGGTATAGTAAGCGATTCTTTGATATAAAACATATGAATTTACCTTACTTTTACGCACCGCGATGAGGGTGCAATATTCGGTTAAAAGAGTGAATGCGAGCACCCTCCAATTAACCGTAAGGACTTTTGAATAACCTATCTGATTTTTCAAGAAACTCAGGTACTTACGGAGAGTAAGTACCTGATTGAAATTGGTAGCGGGGGCAGGATTTGAACCTACGACCTTCGGGTTATGAGCCCGACGAGCTACCAAGCTGCTCCACCCCGCATCAGAAGGTCGGCATAATAGCCATGTTGGTTACTATTTACAAGCAGTAATTGAGAAGTTTTTATAAGTGATGAATGAAAACTATTAAGCAAATTTCAGTGGCTATAAATTAATCATTTTATGAGCTAATAACAGTTTAGCTGAAGGCCAAGATACAATATGCCATCAGGCCTGAGGGAAATATTCCAAGCCCAAGTATACTCAATCCATTTAAGCTCAGAAGTATTTTGACATCGAGCGGCTCTTTTATACTTAACTCGCGCTCGTTATCTGACTCATCAAAGTACATAGCTTTCACGACACGTAAATAGTAGAAGAGGCCGATAACCGACAACAGGACAGCAACCACAGCAAGCCATACCATATCAATACTGACGACAGCTTGAAGCACGCTTAACTTCGCGTAGAATCCAACCGTCGGTGGCAAACCTGCCATTGAAAATAATGCAATGGCTAGCAACGCAGCATACCAAGGGCTTTTATCGTTTAGGCCTGTCAGGTCCGCGATATTTTCAGCTTCAAAGCCATCCCTATTTAGTAGCAATAGAACGCCGAATGCTACCGATGCAGTAATCGCGTAAGTGAGCGTATAAAACATAGCGGCTGAATAGCCGGCTGCGGTGCCAGACAATAAGCCGAGCATAATGAATCCAACATGAGATACCGTGGAATAAGCCAACATGCGTTTAAAGTTGGTTTGCACGATAGCCACAATATTGCCTAGGGCCATCGAAGCAACTGCCAGTACTAACAGCATTTGAGACCACTCTACTTGCAAATCAGAAAGGCCGTCGACTAACAGTCGAATCGCCATCGCAAAGCCAGCAATTTTTGGTGCAGTACCAATAAACAAGGTCACTGATGTTGGCGCTCCCTGATAGATATCGGGTAACCACATATGGAATGGCACCGCGCCCAGCTTAAATGACAGACCAACTACTATAAACGTCAACGCGAACGAAAGAGCGACAGGATTTTCTGTCAATTGCGCCCTTACGACCTCTGCTAGCTGATTAAGATCGAGCGTACCAGTGATGCCATAAAATATGGAAATACCATATAACAATAGCCCCGAAGCCATGGCCCCAAGTACGAAATATTTCATTGCAGATTCTGAGGCTTGGATCGATTTCCGGTTGAAAGCTATCATGGCGTAAAGACAGAGAGATAATAATTCGAGACCTAGATAAACCAGTAAAAAGCTGTGAGCTGAGGTCATGATCATCATGCCAAGTACGGCAAATAGACCTAGCACGTAGTACTCACCCTTATAGATGCCATGATCTTTTAAATAATCGCGCGAATAGATAAACACGACCGCGCTGATTAGAAGGATAGCAACTTTTAGCGTTACCGCTAATTGGTCCAATATAAATGACCCACCAAAGGTCGAAACACTATCTACCGGTGCAACAGCAATAACGGCTGTGGCAGTCAATAGTAAGGTTAATACAGTGAGAAATAAGGTGAAACCTCGTTTCTCCTGGGGCAAGAATAGATCGATCACAAGTACCAGACAGGTCATCGCGAGCATTACCATTTCTGGTATTGCGGGTATCAAATTAGGTTGAATGAATTCTGACATAGTTGGCTTATATCTTCGAAATCGTAATATGGTTCAGTAAATTATCGATAGTGGCATGCATTACATTGACTAATGGATCTGGCCATAGTCCTAGTGCTAGTACCGCTACCGCAAGAATCGACAGGAATAGAAACTCGCGACCATTAATATCGGTCAATGCTCTCACATTATCATTACCGATATCACCAAAGATCACTCGCTTCACCATCCATAAGGTATAAGCGGCTCCGAGAATAAGGGTCGTTGCGGCAAGGAACGCAATCCAGAAGTTGGCCTGAAGACTAGCCAAGATGACCATGAATTCACCCACAAAACCCGACGTACCAGGCAAGCCAGCATTCGCCATAGCAAAGAAAACCATAAACGCAGCGAAAACCGGCATGGTGTTCGCGACCCCACCATAATCGGCAATTTGCCGACTGTGCATACGGTCATACATGACGCCAACACAAAGAAACATAGCACCGGATATAAAACCGTGAGAGATCATCTGTACCATGCCGCCTTCGAGTGCTAAAGCTGCGCCCTGAGTGCCATTACCGTTATCCATAATGCGAAAAACGATGAAGAAGCCTAGTGTGACAAATCCCATATGGGCGATGGATGAATACGCAATAAGCTTCTTCATGTCCTGCTGGACTAATGCGACAAAACCAATATAGACAACAGCCGTCAGTGACATGGTAATCACTAGCCAGTCTAATTCGAGACTAGCATCTGGTGTGATCGGTAGACTGAATCGAAGGAAACCATAACCACCGATCTTCAACATGATCGCCGCTAGAATGACAGAGCCACCGGTTGGCGCTTCGACATGTGCATCGGGTAACCAGGTATGCACCGGCCACATAGGAACTTTCACCGCAAATGCTATCAAGAAGGCGAGGAATATGAATATCTGTTCGTCTAAGTCTAGTTGTAACGAATGGAAATCAAATATCGAAAAACTGCCCGATTTGTTATACATGTAGATCAAGGCAACCAACATTAATACCGAACCGACAAAAGTATAGAGGAAGAACTTAAGCGTTGCGTAAATTCGGTTCGCACCACCCCAAACACCGATTACTAAAAACATCGGGATTAACATGGCTTCGAAAAAGATATAAAACAGAATCGCATCTAGCGATGAAAAAGTACCAATCATGAAACCTTCCATAATCAGGAAAGCCGCTAGATATTGTGACACGCGATAGGTAATTGAATCCCAAGCCGCAATTATGACAATAACGGTAGTGAACGAAGTCAATAGAATAAGTGGCATCGAAATACCATCTATCCCCACAAAATAATCGATATTAAAGGCTGGTATCCAGCTATGTCGTTCGACAAACTGTGCTAAATGGGTGTCTACATTAAATTCGGTATAGAGCGGAATGGTGAGCAAGAAAGTAATAATCGATACAATTAGCGCTAATTTTTTAGCACCTGAAGAATCTTCTTTATCGCCCGCGAACAATACCAATATGCCACCTATGATAGGTGTCCAGATAACGAGGCTTAATAATGGCCAATCAGCGTACATAGTTTAATACTTACCTTTCATAATTAGTCAGTTGGTTGAGCAAACAGGTCGCTTCACCGTCTCGATTAACCATCTCATTTAACCTAAGATGGCCCAGCCAAGTAACAAAATCAAACCCGAAATCATTGCAAATGCATAATGGTTTAGATAACCCGTTTGCACGTGACGAACGACACCTGACACCCAACCAACCAGCTTAGCACTGCCATTGACGACCAGACCATCAATCATCAAAGAGTCACCAATACGCCACAATACATGCCCAATACCTCGGCTTGTCGTTGCAAAAACCGTTTCATTGAACTTATCGAAGTAGTATTTCTGATCTAATAAGTTATAAATAAAACTGAATGTTGTTTTAAACCAGTCAGCAATCGATGGCTTCTTCATGTAGATATACCAGGACGAAGCAACACCTGCGAAAGCAAGATACAGCGCGGGCTCCGAAAATCCATGTGCTACAAAACTAGCCGGACCATGAAAGGTCTGTGCAACAGCCGCCATTGTGTCGTGCTCACTCAGGACAAAAATAGGTGTATCCAGGAAGCCACTAAATAGAACACCATCTATCGCTAACCAACCGATGATGGCCGAAGGAATGGCGAGCAATATTAATGGCAGAGTGACAACCGGCGGCGTTTCATGCAGATGGGCTCTGGTATGCTCATCCATACGTTCTTTACCGTGAAAAACCAAAAAGAACATGCGGAAGGAATAGAAGGCCGTAACAAATACACCCAGCAACACCATGATATAAGCATAACCAGCACCAGGAATGCTTGAGTTATGCACCGCTGAGATAATCGCATCTTTAGAAAAGTAGCCTGAGAAACCAGGGAAACCAATCAATGACAAAGAGCCTATCAATGACACCCAATAGGTGATCGGCATATATTTCTTTAACCCACCCATCTTACGAATATCCTGCTCGTGGTGCATAGCAATAATCACCGATCCTGCTGCAAGGAATAACAACGCTTTGAAAAATGCGTGAGTCATTAAATGAAAGATAGCGGCAGAATAAGCCGAAGCACCCAAAGCAACCGTCATATAACCAAGCTGAGACAATGTTGAATAGGCAACGACGCGTTTGATATCGTTTTGAACTATACCGACCAATCCCATAAAGAATGCAGTGGTGGCGCCAATCACGATAACAACAGAAAGTGCGGTTTCTGATAGTTCGAATAAAGGTGACATACGAGCTACCATAAAAATACCGGCTGTTACCATTGTAGCAGCGTGAATTAGGGCTGATATAGGCGTCGGACCTTCCATCGAATCTGGTAGCCAAACGTGCAGTGGTACCTGCGCTGACTTACCCATTGCACCGACAAATAGCAAAATACAAGCCAGTGTTATTACCGACCATTCTAAACCTGGAATGACTTCCATAGTTGCGCTAGTCATACTGCTCGCATTATTAAACACTTCGTAATAATCAAGTGAGCCGGTATACATCAATATCACAGCTATACCGAGCAAGAAACCAAAGTCGCCAACGCGGTTTACCAGGAAAGCCTTTAAGTTTGCATAAATAGCGGTGTCTTTTTTAAACCAAAACCCAATCAGCAAATACGACACCAGCCCGACAGCCTCCCAGCCAAAGAATAGCTGTAGGAAGTTATTCGACATAACCAGCATTAACATTGCAAAAGTAAACAATGAGATGTAGCTAAAAAATCGTTGATATCCCGGATCATCGTGCATATAGCCAATGGTATAAATATGCACCATCAACGAAACACTAGTGACAACCACCATCATAATTGCAGTCAGGCTATCAACCAAAAAACCAATTTCGAACCGGATACCATCGCTTACCATCCAAGTATACAACGCTTCGTTATAGACGGCAGCGCCGTCGAAGGCAACATCTTTCAACACAACTAACGCTAACGCGAAAGAAGTACCAACACCCAGAATAGTCACCCAATGGGCTACGCTACGTCCAATTTTCTTTCCAAAAAATCCCGCTATAATTGCACCAAACAAGGATGCGAGTGGAATTGCAAGATAGACGGATTCCATGTTCATCCCTTTAACTCGTTTATATCGGCTACATTAATAGACTGTTTGTTGCGAAATAAAACAACCAGAATAGCCAGACCAATGGCAGCTTCGGCCGCTGCAACTGTCAAAATAAAGAAGACGAATACTTGCCCAGCTAAATCATTCAGATAATGGGAAAAAGCAATGAAATTCAAGTTCACAGCCAACAGCATAAGTTCAATCGACATCAACAAAATAATAATGTTCTTACGATTGATAACAATGCCAGCAATACTGATGCTGAACAAAATCGCAGCAAGAATTAGATAATGGCTTAAGGAAACAGTCATGGCTATTCGTTACCCGGGGATTCGCTACGAGATGGTTCGCTACTTGATTGCATTTTCACAATACGAAGTCTATCCGCCTTAGTTACTCTAATTTGAGCCGACGGATTTTGATATTTGGTATGTGTACGTTTTCTCATTGTTAAAGATATCGCTGCGACAATCGCAACTAATAAAATAACCGCCGCAATTTCAAATGCGAATACGTATTCTGTATATAGAACACGACCCAGTGCCTTAGTATTACTATAATCGGCAGCCTTGGCCACTGGTTCTACAACGCTATCCCCAGAGAAAATACCGCCTGTTATTACACTGATCATCATCACAAACATAACTACAGCAACGGCAATGCCTAGTGGTAAGTAGCGCACAAACCCTTCGCGTAAACGAGCAATGTTGATGTCCAACATCATCACCACAAACAGAAATAGCACCATTACTGCGCCGACATAAACCAACACTAAACTAATGGCCAAAAATTCTGCTTCTAGCGTCATCCATATAATAGAGCTGGTGAAGAAAGTCAGTACTAGGGACAAGGCAGCATGTACTGGGTTTCTGACAGTAATAACAGCTGTCGCTGCGACCACTGTCATCAATGCAAAAATATAAAAAATAATCGTTTCAGTCATCTGGCTAAATTACCGATAAGGGGCATCAGCTGCGCGATCGGCAGCCAGTTGAGATTCATACTTGTCACCGATTTCGAGTAATTTTTCTTTTGTCATAATATTTTCACCCCTATTTTCAAAGTGGTATTCGAAAATATTAGTTTCAACAATCGAATCAACCGGGCAGGCCTCTTCACAAAATCCACAGTAGATACACTTAAATAGGTCTATATCGTATTTAGTTGTTCTTCTAGTACCGTCTTCACGTTCCTCTGATTCGATCGTGATCGCGAGAGCGGGACAAACTGCCTCACATAATTTACAAGCGATACAACGCTCTTCACCATTGGGATAGCGTCGCAGTGCATGTAAACCACGAAAGCGTGGGCTAATTGGTGTTTTCTCTTCTGGATATTGAACAGTTATTTTTTTACGGAAAAAATACCTTCCAGTCACGCTCATACCCTTGAGTAACTCAAGTAAGAGAAAACTTTTTAGATAATATTTTATAGTTGCAATCATATTTTTTAGCAAACCTGTCGAATCGAACTCATTTAACTAAACCACGGGCCGACTTTGAAATAGACAAAAAAACCTTCGACTACAAGCCATACGATAGTCACAGGAATAAGAACCTTCCAACCTAATCGCATAATCTGGTCATAGCGATATCGTGGGAAGGTTGCTCGAAACCATAGAAATAACAACATGAAGAAACCAGTTTTCAAAAATAACCAGACAATGTTATCTCCCATCAACGACGGCCACGGGCTCAGCCAACCACCGAAAAACATGAGTGATGCCAACATCGCGATCAAAATCATATTGGCGTATTCAGCAAGGAAGAATACGGCGAAGGTCATACCCGAATATTCAACGTGAAAACCAGCCACGATCTCCGACTCACCCTCTGCCACATCAAATGGAGCGCGATTGGTTTCGGCCACACCTGATATCAAATAAACCATAAACAGCGGAAACAAAGGAATAATAAACCAATGATATATACCGCCAGCTTGGCTATTGACTATATCGCCAAGGTTCAAACTGCCGCTAGCCATCAATACGCCAACCAAAGAAAATCCCATGGCAATTTCGTAGGCAACAATCTGTGCCGCTGAGCGCATAGCCCCTAACAAGGCATACTTCGAGTTAGAGGCCCAGCCCGCTATAATGACGCCATATACGCCCAGCGATGTCATTGCTAAAATATACAACAAACCGGCGTTGATATCGGCAAAAACCAATGTATCAGTAAACGGCATGACAGCCCAAGCAGCCATCGAAGGCGCGAAGGTGATAACGGGGGCAATAATAAACAGATAACGGTTCGACTTAGTCGGAATGATGATCTCTTTGAACATCAATTTGAACATGTCGGCGAATGGTTGAAAAAGGCCTTTTGGACCAACACGATTGGGGCCTATACGAATTTGCATGTAGCCGATGACTTTTCGTTCGGCCAATGTGTAGTAAGCGACCACAACAAATAATGGCACTAAAATTATAACGACTTTCAGCAATGTGTAAGCCGTAAACTGGATGCCTTCAGGTAGTGATAACCAGAGACTAGTCAGTGTATCGATCACCGCACTATCTCCAGTTCAACCATGCCATAAGCGCCAGTCAAATTCTTTACTGCATCAATGCCTGTTGGAATAAAAACACAACCTGCTGGAACATTCTCATCAATTCGTAAAGGTAAAGTCGCCGTACCCTGACCCTGTTTAACTTGAACATGCTCAGCACCCGTCAGCTTAAATTTATCTGCCTGCGTCTGATTCATCGCTGCAACAGTTTGCTGGCTCGTCAATGGTGTTTTTTGAAGCGGCTGAGCCTCGCGCACCAAACTATCACTCGCATAGATAGGCATAGCACCTACTTTCTGTAGCGATCGAGATTTAATTGGTAATTTAGTATCGATAGATTGAATGCCACAGAGGTTATTCAGGCTTATCTCACGACAAGCTTCTTTCACTTCGTTACGCACAGAAATAGAATCAGAATATTCAAAAGCCCCCGGTACCAGGAGCTGCCCTAATGCCGTTAGTATTTTCCAGCCTTGGCGAATACCGCCCTCTGTTTGGGTGCAACCTTTGAAACTCTGCCACAGGCCTTCAACATTAACAAAAGTACCTGAAGTTTCTGTGAAACAGGCTAGAGGCAAAACCAAGTCAGCCTTTTCAAGTACAAAATTGCTACTAAAGCTATCAATAGCAATGATGAAATCGTTATTTCTTGATAACTGTTGATCGACTTCTGGAATATTTGTTTCTAGTGCAGGATTAACCCCAAAGGTTAATAAAACCTGATGTTGTGACGATAAAATCTCGCCGGTGTTTTGACCGATGCTGTCGATATTGGAACCAGCAATACCGCGATGCGGTAAAACACCTGCCAAACTGGCACCAGCGCTATTGGCTGATAGCGACAAATAGCCAAGAGTCGCAACAGATAACTTTGAAATAGCTTCACAAAGCTCTTGAATAAGCGACAGATGTGGATTCGACAACACCTGAATACCAACAATTACTGCCGTATCTTTTGCCTTGCTTAATGATTTTGCAATCTCTTTGTGTTGCTTGCTCGCTTTACAATCTAAAATAATATCTTGTATGTGTGTAGACAATTCAGATGTTGGCCCGGCCTCACCCACCAGCGCCACCAAAATAGCAGCCAAGTCCGTTACTAATTGGTCAGCAGAACCTGCTAAATCATGCTCAAGTGGAAAGTTATACTGACCATTGAGGTGACTGACAGAAGAAATTATTGCGCCGTTATTAATGGTCGCCTTGCGTAAACGATGCGCCAAAATAGGCTGTTCTAGTCGAAGGTTACCGGCAACTAATAAACAAGCATCTAGAGATTCAATCGACTCTAATGAGCGACCTAGCCATGGCATGATAGGTGCTTTGTCCTGAGTAGAAAAATCGCTTTGATTGAGCCTATAATCTAGATTATTTGAACCTAGTCCACGTAAAAGTTTCTGTACTAAAAACTGCTCTTCAAGTGTCGACTGGGGACTAACTAAGGCAGCAATTTGATTGCCACCTTGATTGGCAGCGGATGATAACTTTTCAGTCGCTACATTTATCGCGGTTTCCCAATCAACTTCTTTTAGTTGTCCATTCTGACGCAACATGGGTAATTGAATACGAGACTCACTACCAATACCGGTATAACTAAAACGATCTCGATCTGAAATCCATGATTCATTAATTGATTCATTGTCACGCGGTACAACACGAATAACCTTGTTATTGCGAGTATGAACATAAAGATTAGACCCAATACAGTCATGTGCTGCAACTGTCGGATGTTGTGTCAATTCCCAGGGACGTGCTGCATATCGCGATGGCTTCGCAGTCAAGGCCCCAACAGGACAGATATCGATAACGTTACCGGATAATTCCGATGAGACCGCTTTTCCGATAAAAGTGCCAATCTCAACATTTTCACCTCGACCTGTTAAGCCCATTTCAGGTAACCCCGCAATCTCTTCACCAAAACGAACACAACGAGTACAGTGAATACAACGAGTCAAATCGGTGGCAATCAACGGGCCAATATTCTTATCCATCACAACACGTTTTTGTTCGGTATAACGTGAAACACCAGCCCCAAAACCCATTGCTACATCTTGTAATTCACACTCACCACCTTGATCACAGATCGGGCAATCTAATGGGTGGTTGATCAGTAAAAACTCCATTGTCGATTTTTGCGCTGCTATGGCTTTTGACGAACGAGTATGGACTACCATGCCATCAGCAACATGAGTCGCACAGGCAGGCATTGGCTTAGGCGCACGTTCGACTTCAACCAGACACATACGGCAATTTGCGGCGACCGACAATTTTTTGTGGTAACAAAAACGAGGAACCACAATATTGTTGTCATCAGCCACATCAATCAACAATCGCCCGGCTTCGGCCTCGATTTGCTGTCCATTGATGGTGAGTGTAATACTGTCGCTCATTGCTGTGTTTACCCTATCTCTATTCTTAATTACATCGACTAGTACTAATAACTAGCTTGTTTATTTAATCTGATCTGATCTGACCTGACCTGCTCTAATTTGATCTGGTCATTCGATCAACTTAACATCGAGCGTTTATGCTCAACATAGTATTGGAACTCAGGCCGGAAATGTTTGATGAAACTCCACACCGGCATCGCCGCTGCATCACCGAGTGCACAAATAGTGCGCCCTTCAATTTTATGCGACACTTCTTCAAGTAGTTCGATATCTTCTGGTCGGCCCTTACCATCAACAATGCGGCAAAGCACTCGATACAACCAGCCAGTACCTTCACGGCATGGCGTACACTGCCCACATGACTCCGAAAAGTAGAACCGCGAAATTCGTCGCAACGCTTTTACCATGTCGGTCGATTCGTCCATTACGATGACGGCACCGGAACCTAGCATCGAGCCAGCCTTGGTAATTGAATCGTAATCCATCGTACATTCCATCATCATGTCGCCAGGTAAAACCGGCACCGAGGAACCACCAGGAATAACAGCCTTTAGTTTACGACCGTCTTTTACACCACCACACATTTCTAACAAGTCCTTAAATGGCGTACCCATATTAATTTCGTGATTACCGGGGTTGTTAACATGTCCCGACACAGAAAACAGTTTAACACCACCATTATTAGGGATACCAAGGTTGGCAAACCATTCCGGTCCGTTACGTATAATCGTAGGCACTGAAGCCAACGACTCGGTATTATTGATGGTGGTCGGCTTACCGTACAAGCCAAAGTTAGCCGGGAATGGCGGTTTGAATCTAGGTTGTCCTTTTTTACCCTCCAATGACTCTAGCAAGGCGGTTTCCTCACCACAGATATAAGCACCAGCACCCAATACGCTATGCAGCTCAAAATCGACTCCACTGCCTAAAATATTTTTGCCAACATAACCGGCTTCATAAGCTTCCTTTAATGCCGCTTCGAAACGCATATATGGCTCATCCATAAACTCACCGCGCATATAGTTATAGCCGACAGTGGCACCGATTGAATATCCACCGATAATCATACCTTCGACTAAAGCATGTGGGTTAAAACGAAGTATGTCTCGATCTTTGCAAGTACCGGGTTCGGATTCATCTGAATTACAAACTAAATATTTCTGGCCTGCGGCATTACGCGGCATGAAACTCCACTTCAATCCCGTTGGGAAACCAGCACCACCGCGACCACGCAATCCAGAAGCTTTCACCAGGTTAATGACGTCTTCTTGGCTGACGCTATCATTCAAAATATTTTTAAGCGCCTGATAACCACCTGTCTTGAGATAGCTCTCCATCGACCATGGCTCATCATATTGCCGTGTTGCAAAACATACGTCGTTAGCCATGCTTATTCCAGCCCATCCAAAATTTTATCAACTTTTTCGGGTGTTAAATTTACGTGGTAAACATGATTTACCTGCATCATCGGCCCACCCGAACAGGCGGCTAGACATTCTTCTTCACACTTTAGAAAAATACGACCGTCTACCGTGCTTTCGCCAATTTTAATACCCAACTTAGTTTCGATATGATCCACGATGCGATCCGATCCCATTAGCATGCAGCTAATATTGGTGCAGATTGCTACGTTATTACGAGCTACTGGCTTTGTCTCATACATAGAGTAAAACGATGCCACTTCATATACATGAATTGCGGCCAGACCCAAATAGTCGGCTACAGCATCCATTAACTCGGTGGTGAGAAATCCGTGGTTTTGGTGCTGAGCAGCATTCAAAGCGCCAATTACTGCTGAACGCTTACGATCTTCGGGAAACTTGGATAACCAATGATCAATTTCCTCACAGGTATGATCCGAGAGTATTTCAGTTTTTGAATTCTTAACCTGGGCCATTATCTATCTATCTCACCAAATACAATATCTTGCGTACCAATAATCGCAACGACGTCGGCCAGCATGTGCCCGGCTGCCATTTCATTCATACTCGACAAATGAGCAAAACCTGGTGCGCGCACTTTAAGCCTATAAGGTTTGTTAGCGCCGTCCGATATCAGATAAACGCCAAACTCTCCTTTAGGGTGCTCTATTGCGGTATAAACCTCACCTTCGGGTACTGTGTAACCCTCTGTGAAAAGTTTGAAGTGATGAATCAATCCTTCCATGTCAGCCTTAGCCATTTCTCGCCTAGGTGCCGCAACTTTATGGTTCTCGGATAAGACTATGCCGGGGTTATCTCTTAACCAGCCAATGCACTGTTTAATAATGCTGTTAGATTGGCGCATTTCTTCAATTCGAACCAAGTAACGGTCATAACAATCGCCATTAGTACCAACCGGAATATCAAAGTCCATACGGTCGTATACTTCATAAGGTTGCTTCTTACGCAAATCCCATTCGACCCCTGAACCACGCAACATCGGGCCGGTAAAGCCTAATTGAAACGCCCTCTCCTGGGATACAACACCGATACCGACAGTTCGCTGTTTCCAAATTCTGTTATCAGTTAATAGCGTTTCATATTCATCAATGTAACCGGGAAAGCGATTCGTAAAATCTTCAGTAAAGTCCAACAGGCTACCCTGCCGACCTTCATTTAAACGAGCAGCTTCTTTTTTGCTACGCCAGCGACTCTCTAAATATTGTGGCATCGAATCTGGCAAGTCACGAGCAACGCCACCCGGTCGATAATAAGTGGCATGCATACGTGCGCCAGAGACGGCTTCGTATAGGTCCATCAAGTCTTCGCGCTCTCGAAAGGCGTATAAAAACATGGTCATCGCGCCGACATCTAATGCATGTGTACCGATCCACATAAGATGGTTCAGTATGCGAGTGATTTCGTCAAACATAACTCGAATATATTTGGCTCGTTCGGGAATATCCAGCTCAAGTAATTTCTCAATCGCTAGCACATAGCCATGTTCATTACACATCATCGACACATAGTCGAGCCGATCCATATAACCAATGTTTTGATTATAGGGTTTAGTTTCTGCGAGCTTTTCTGTACCTCGGTGCAACAATCCTATATGCGGATCAGCGCGTTCGATAACCTCACCATCCATTTCTAGCACTAAACGTAAAACGCCATGTGCGGCAGGATGTTGCGGACCAAAGTTCAGCGTATAGTTTTTAATTTCAGGCATCGCCCTGTGCCTCTTTCTTTTCTTGGCTAATTTTCGCTTCAGTAATGTAGCGATGGTCTTCACGTATCACTTTTGGGACTAATACTCTCGGTTCAATACTGACCGGCTCATATATAACGCGCCTTTTTACTGGGTCATAGCGCATTTCAACATTGCCGATAAGTGGAAAGTCTTTACGGAACGGATGCCCCACAAATCCATAGTCAGTCAATATTCGCCTTAAATCAGGGTGACCACTAAACAATATGCCAAATAAGTCAAAGGCTTCACGCTCATACCAATCTGCAGATGCCCAAACGCCCGTTATAGTTGGGACGACAGGGAAGCTATCATCGGATGCAAAAATCTTAAGGCGCAACCGACAATTATTTTGATAGGACATAAGGTGATAAACCGCCGCAAAGCGAGCGCCGTTATCGACGACTGATTCTAGTTCATCACCAAACTGCAGCCTACCGGTAGTAGTTGCCGCATCGACGCCTCGACTAAATCCTGAATTTGCAGAATCATTAGTTTGCCATTCAGCTACACCGAACTGCGAATAATCGACGCCACATAAGTCGATCAACTGTTCAAATTTGAAATCATCACTATCTCGTAGCGCAGTGGCTACTTTGATCAAATTTTCTGGTGTGACGACAACGGTCACTTCTTGATACCGAACTTCGACAGAAACTAATTGATCTTCAAAAGCACTGCTCAATGAATCGGCTAATTGTTGTAGAGAAGTCACCATATTATCGGGCAATCGTATTGGTGTTTTTGATTTTATTTTGCAATTGCAAAATGCCATACAAGAGCGCCTCAGCTGTTGGTGGACAACCAGGTACATATACGTCGACCGGCACTACTCGATCGCAGCCACGAACAACCGCATAAGAATAATGATAATAACCACCGCCATTAGCACATGAACCCATTGATATAACCCAACGTGGCTCGGCCATTTGGTCGTAAACTTTACGTAAGGCCGGTGCCATTTTGTTGACCAACGTGCCTGCAACAATCATCACGTCAGACTGCCGCGGGCTGGGACGAAAGATTATTCCGAACCGATCCAAATCATAACGAGCTGCGCCCGCTTGCATCATTTCGACAGCACAACAAGCGAGGCCAAAGGTCATTGGCCACATAGAGCCTGTTCGGGCCCAGTTGATTAACTTATCTGCAGAGGTCGTCATAAACCCTTGCTCGAATACACCTTCTATTCCCATTCGAGCGCCCCTTTTTTCCACTCAAAAATGAACCCGACAACGAGCACACCCAGAAAAATAGCCATCGCGACTAAACCAAATGTACCAATTTCGTCAAGCACAATTGCCCATGGAAATAAAAATGCTATTTCCAGGTCAAAAATAATAAACAGTATTGCAACGAGGTAATAGCGCACATCAAACTTCATGCGACTATCTTCGAATGCTTCGAAACCACACTCGTAAGGGGAGTTTTTTTCGGCGTCCGGACGAGACGGGCCTAGCAGTTTACCTGCAATAATGAACATCGACCCCATAACAAGAGTGACACACATAAAGATTAATATCGGTAGATAGTTACCTAACATACAAAAAAAAAGGCCTCTAAATAAGTGCTAGCGCTGGGAAAGCAACTAGTCTATTGCGGTGATAGTTGAGAGTCAATTACCTACCTAAACTATAGTACATATTTACCGAATACAATTGATACAACACAATTCAATTATTTTCGAAATACTTCAATCTGTTTTCTAAAAATGGTGCCGATGGCCGGACTCGAACCGGCACAGCTTACGCCACTACCCCCTCAAGATAGCGTGTCTACCAATTCCACCACATCGGCAATAATTTATTACTCAGCAGGCGGTAAATCTGAACCTGAAGACACATCAGATGATGAGTCAGCCGGTGGCAAATCACTTTCTACGGACGTTAGCCCTTGAACCTCTTCAGTACCAATTGAGGTCACACTCTGTATAAGGCTTGCAGAGTCGTTACGATGACTGCCCATATAAGCCAGCGACATGCACACCACAAAAAACAGGGCTGCCATAATGGCTGTTGTTTTACTTAAGAAATTACCCGACCCTTTTGAACCGAATACAGTCGACGATGCGCCACTGCCGAAAGCAGCACCTGCGTCGGCACCTTTTCCGTGTTGCATTAGTACCAGAACAATCAAGCATATTGACAGGATGACCTGAACAATAAGCAATGCGCTATTTAAATTTTCCATCAAAATTCCTAAACCGATTGAGCAATTGCTAAAAAGTCGGAAGCATTTAATGCCGCACCACCTATCAAACCACCATCGATATCAGGTTGGCATAATAAGTCTTTAGCATTTTTCGGGTTCATGCTTCCGCCATATAAAATTTGTACTTTTTCAGCAACGACTGAATCGAGTGCCGATAGCTTTTCTCTAATAAATCGATGTACGGCCTGAGCCTCATCGGGTGTTGCGACCTTTCCTGTACCGATCGCCCAAACTGGCTCGTACGCAATAACACTATTGGCTATAGCCGAAATACCTAGCGATTCAATCACGGCATCTAACTGCCTTGCGACAACGGCCTCAGTAGAGCCTTCTTCACGCTCTTTCAATGACTCTCCAACACATAGTATCGGTGTCAAACCTGACTCAGTGGCCATTGCAAATCGACCTGCAACTAACTGATCTGATTCGAAGTAGAGAGCACGACGCTCTGAATGACCAACTATGACGTAACGACAACCACAATCCTTTAGCATCAACGCTGATACTTCACCTGTAAAAGCACCAACCGCCTGATCACAAACATTTTGAGCACCTAGCAATATATCACTAGAGCTAAGCATGCCACCAACTTTCATTAAGAAAATGGACGGTGGACATACAACTAAATCTGCATTTCCAACCTGACCTGTCTCTTGACCAACCTTGATGCCTTCAACCAGCTCGATGACGCTGGCTAAGTTGCCATTCATCTTCCAGTTTCCAGCTATTAGGGTGGTCCGCATCTACTTTACCAGCGATCAAATCGGCGGCAAAGGTTACTCACCTAACGACAATAAATCAATCGACAAATCACTAATTGATGTAAATAGTTAGCTTGATGCGGATACGGTTACGCAGTCGGCGATTTGCGATGCCAGTTTATTCACTAGAACTGCGTCCTCACCCTCAACCATTACCCTGATCAACGGCTCGGTACCCGATGCTCTTAGCAATACCCTGCCCTTACCGTTCAGCTCTGATTCTGCTGCACTCACTGCCTTCTGAATCGCTGGAACCGATTGAAAATCGATTTTTTTAGCGATAGGCACATTAATCATGGTTTGTGGATATAAGGTCATGCCATCACAGGCTTCGGTTAACGTAATTCTATTTTCAACGAGCCAATCGAGCACCTGTAATGACGCTATAATGCCATCACCTGTCGATGTTTTATCAAGACAAATAATATGCCCTGATGACTCGCCACCGACAGACCAGCCTTTATCGACTAACATCTCCATGACATGTCGATCACCCACATTAGCTCTTTCGAATCCAATGCCCTCCTTTTCCAGAGCATGCTCCAGTCCAAGATTGGTCATCAGTGTACCGACAACACCACCGCTTAGGCGCCCAGTCATCAATTTGCTTTTAGCAACAATATAAAGCAGTTGATCGCCGTCTTTAACGTCGCCTTTTGAGTCCATCATCATCAATCGATCGCCATCGCCGTCAAATGCAATACCCATATCGGCCTTATTTTCTAACACCATCGCGCGCATATTATCCGGATGAAGCGCACCAACATCTTTATTGATATTCAACCCGTTAGGTTTGGTTCCTATCTCAAGTACCTCGGCGCCTAATTCACGAAATACAGCGGGGGCGATATGATAGGTTGCGCCATGAGCACAATCGACCACTAGCTTCATGCCTCTCAATGTCGTGTTAAAAGGAATTGAACTCTTGCAGTATTCGATATAACGGCCTTTTGCATCTTCCATTCGGGTTGCTTTACCCAACTGTTCCGACTCAACCATCGTTAGTGGCTGATCAATCATATCTTCTATAGCCTGTTCAACTTTATCCGATAGTTTAAATCCATCGGCATTAAAAAACTTAACACCGTCGTCATGATAAGGGTTGTGCGATGCACTAATCACAATCCCCGCAACCGCTCTGCGAGCCTGTGTCATATAAGCGACAGCGGGTGTGGGCATAGGACCGAGTAATATTACATCTAAGCCAGCCGCAGCCAAACCGGCCTCTAGCGCTGACTCAAACATATAGCCGGATATTCGAGTATCCTTTCCAATAACGACGCTACCTTTGCCCTGCCTAGAAAGTACCTTGCCAGCCGCCCAGCCAACCTTCATCACAAAGTCTACGGTCATTGGTGGAATACCTACTTTCCCACGAATTCCATCGGTACCAAAATAACGTCGGCTCATTACATTCCTCGCTTGTATATTTTTATCATTTAACCAGATTCTCTAACCTGGCTAACTTAAGCTAGTTGACGCAGCGCATTCACCATTGCAATCGCATCTAAAGTCTCAGGAACATCGTGAACTCGAACTATATCAGCACCCTGCATCGCAGCAATAACAGCGCTCGACACGCTGCCATAAAGACGCTGATCAACTGGCTTATCGAGTATCGTACCAATCATTCCCTTTCGTGACATCCCCACTAGCAATGGCACATCCAATGATTTGAATTCAGCGAGTGACTGCAGCAATTGCAAATTATGTTGCAATGTTTTTCCAAATCCGAAGCCAGGATCGATAATAATATTGTGCTGCTTGACACCTGCATCAATTGCGGCATCAATACGCCGCTTTAAAAAATCCAGCACTTCGCTTACGACGTCATTATAAGTTGGGTTATTTTGCATGGTTTCTGGCGTTCCCTGCATGTGCATAAAGCACACTGGCACGCCAAGATCTGCAGCCAACTCTAACGAATTTTCTAATTGCAGGGCCGATATACTGTTAATGATAGTAGCCCCAGCATCGACCGCTTGCTGTATTACAACAGGCTTATTGGTATCGATTGAGATTGGCACATCCGATACTTCTCGAATTAATTTGATGAGCGGAATGGTACGCGTCAGCTCTTGCTCAAGGTTGACCTGAGCCGAACCGGGCCTTGTCGATTCTCCACCTACATCAAGAATGTCAACACCATCGTCAATCATCCTAAGTGCATGGTTAAAGGCATTCTCTATAGTCGCAAACTGTCCACCGTCAGAAAAGGAGTCTGGTGTCGTGTTTATCACGCCCATGACCTGTACTCGGTTTTTTGACTTAGATTGATCTAACATTATTTTTGTCTGAATGTCTTTTTCTGAATTGTCTTTTTTCGGAATAAGGGGCGCGCATAAAAAAGCAAAGACCGATTACTCGATCTTTGCCCTGTTTTTTAGCTAGTGAAGCTTAGTGGCTGGATCAGGCAAATCTGGATTCTCATCTTCATTGGCATCCGTCTCACCAGAGACATTGCTGCCACCAGACCCCGTAGAATTAGACTCATCATCGGTCCAGTCCTGAGGCGGGCCTGGAACTTTTCCATCCATAATTGAATCTATCTGACTTGAATCAATTGTTTCATATTTCATCAATGCGTCAGCCATAACATGCAATTTATCTTCATGTTCTTTCAAAATATCGACCGAGCGCTGATAGTTCCTGTCGATAAGCGCCCGAATTTCAGAATCAATAGCTCGAACAGTTTCGTCTGACACTGTTTTTTGCTTACCCATTGATTTACCGAGGAAAACCTCACCCTCTTCTTCGCTATAAGATAATGGACCCATGCGATCAGACAGACCCCATTGGGTAACCATACTGCGGGCTATGCTCGTCGCTCGCTCAATATCGTTTGATGCGCCGGTTGTAACGGCATCAGCACCAAATATTTGCTCTTCTGCTATGCGTCCGCCGTATAAACTCGACAGCTGACTTTCGAGCAATTTTTTACTATAACTGTAGCGATCTTCGACCGGCAAAAACATAGTCACACCCAGCGCACGACCTCGGGGAATGATACTAACCTTATAAACTGGATCATGCTCAGGGACTATTCGGCCAACAATCGCATGCCCTGCTTCGTGATAAGCAGTGAGCTTTTTCTCAGCATCGTTCATGATCATCGACTTGCGCTCAGCGCCCATCATAATCTTGTCTTTTGCTCGCTCAAACTCCCCCATAAACACGAGCTTCTTATTACCTCTGGCGGCAAATAGCGCAGCTTCATTTACTAGATTGGCAAGATCGGCTCCCGAAAAACCTGGCGTACCTCGCGCAATTACCATGGTATCGACATTGTCAGCCGCTGGTACTTTCCGCATATGAACCTTGAGGATTTGGGCACGACCACGTACATCAGGTAGGGGAACAACAACTTGGCGGTCAAAACGACCAGGTCTTAATAACGCGGGGTCTAGCACGTCGGGACGGTTGGTGGCGGCGATTACAATCACGCCTTCATTACCTTCAAAACCATCCATTTCAACTAGCAACTGATTTAATGTTTGCTCTCGCTCATCGTGACCACCGCCTACTCCAGCACCGCGGTGCCTACCAACAGCATCAATTTCATCAATAAAAATTATGCAAGGCGAGTGTTTTTTTGCTTGCTCAAACATATCACGAACACGGGATGCACCGACACCAACAAACATTTCAACAAAATCAGAGCCTGAGATGGTGAAAAACGGTACTTTAGCTTCACCAGCAATCGCTTTCGCTAGTAGTGTTTTACCCGTACCTGGAGAACCCACCATTAACACGCCACGCGGAATTCTACCGCCAAGCTTTTGGAATTTAGCAGGATCACGCAGAAACTCTACTAATTCACCCACCTCTTCCTTTGCCTCATCAACACCAGCAACATCATTAAAGGAAATGTTAATCTGATCTTCACTTAGCAGTCGCGCCTTGCTCTTGCCAAACGACATGGCTCCACGTCCGCCACCGCCACCTTGCATTTGGCGCATAAAGAAAACCCATAAACCAATTAAAACGATGAATGGGAACCAACTGACGAAGATATGAGCGAGTAAAGATGGTTGCTCAGGTGGCTTACCAACGATTGATACATTAGCACGGTCCATATCACCAATTAGTGCTGAATTATCAGTCTCGGGGCTATAAGTCGCGAAGGTAATGCCAGATTTCAACTTACCAGTGATGCTTTGACCTTCGATCAAAACCTCTTGTACCTGACCTTGCTTTACCTGGGTAAGAAAATCGGAATATTTAAGATTGGCGCCACTGCTGCTGCTGCGTCCACCAAAGCTTTGGAATACCGTCAATAGGACAACGGCAATCACTACCCATAATATTAAATTCTTTGCTACATCATTCACTGATCAACACCTTGTATTGTGTTAGCTAAATTAGCATTCTAAATACTATTTTAGAATAATTTCGAATCGACACTAAACGCTTTATTTTACTACTAAACCGACTAGATACTAGCGTATTCTTAACCGGACTACTTACTTCAGACCACTACAGACCGCATAAATTTCACGGGACCTTGGTCGTGATGCATCTGGCTTACGATATTTGACCGATTTGAACGTCGATTTAAACGACGAAATAAGCGCCTCATACCCTTCACCCTGAAAAAGCTTCACCACAAATTGTCCATCTTCTGCCAGACAGTCCTTCGCTAACTCGAAGGCCAGTTCCCCCAAATACATGGAGCGGGGCTGGTCTACTGAGTCAACTCCACTTAAGTTGGGGGCCATATCAGATAAAACAAGGTCAACAGGCTGCCTATCAACCAAATCAAGAATTTGTTCTAGCGTATCGGCCTCGGTGAAATCACCTTGAATAATTTCGACGCCTGCGATTGGATCAATCGGCAAGATATCAATTGCGATCAAACGCCCTTTAGGCCCACCAAACTGACTAACATACTCACTCCAACCGCCAGGGGCAGCACCTAAATCTAGTACGAACATACCAGTTTTAAGCAGTTTATCTTTTTGCTGGAGTTCAATTAGCTTATAAACCGCACGCGAGCGATATCCCTCTTTGCGTGCCTGAAGGACGTATTGATCGTCATGGTGTTCCTGAAGCCATTTTTGACTACTTTTGGAGCGCGACATACTTTAGTTCTCGATACCTGTTCAGTAATCTATGTGGGTAACCAATGCGAGTAAGCTGTGTTAGTATGCGCGGCTTTATAACCACACTCGAACCCAGCACTAGAATGAACCTATCAAAAGTAGAAAACAAACGATTGCGAGCAGAATCACATCAATTGAAGCCAGTCGTAATGATCGGTCAAAACGGCTTAACTGAAGCGGTTCAAAATGAAATCGAAATAGCGATTGAACATCACGAATTAATTAAAATTCGCATACCAGCTTCAGAAAAATCCGTCAAAAAACAAATGATCGACGCTATTTGTACACGTCACAATGCTGAGTCGGTACAAGCCATTGGAAATATCGTGGTGATTTATCGTCGTAATGCTAAAGCCCACGAGCCAGCTAAAATAGTCAGCACTAGCTCGAGCTCTAACCCAATGGGTAAGAGCAAGCCGACACGCACTAGACGATAGCCGACCGGTCTCACGGCGGCCCTCTTTAGCTAGCGATAATGAACCGCAGTAACCTCATATTCGCGATCGCCACTTGGTGCTCGAACAATTACTTCATCACCTTCTTCTTTGCCTATCATTGCTCGCGCAATGGGCGAACTGATGGCTATGCGATTTAGCTTAATATCGGCTTCGATATCACCAACGATCTGATAGGTAACTTCTTCGTCGCTTGCGACATCGATTAATTCAACGGTGCAGCCAAAAACAACCTTGCCGGTTTGATTTAACTTGGTCACGTCAATAGTTTGAGCATTACCCAATACCGACTCTAGCTCAGCAATACGACCTTCCATAAAGCCTTGCTCTTCGCGGGCCGCGTGGTATTCGGCATTCTCTTTCAAGTCACCGTGGTCTCTTGCAACTGCAATGGCCTCTACTACGATGGGTCTTTTGACATATTTCAAATCTTTTAGTTCTGCCTTTAGTCTTTCAGAGCCTTCTGCTGTTACTGGAATTTGGTTCATAATTAATAATCCTGATGCAATGTTTGCAGTCTATATACGTCACCAATCTCGCGGTGAGACATGGCCTGACAGATAGCTTTTCCGCCTGAAAGCGTCGTAGAGTAACAAACTGAATGCATAAGCGCTTCTCGTCGAATGGCATAGGAGTCACTAATAGCCGACCGACCTTCGGTAGTATTGACGATTAACACAATTTCATCATTCTTTATCATATCTACAATATGTGGCCGACCTTCTTTCACTTTATTGACATGCTTGCATTCGATACCAGCGGCCTGAATCATCTTCGCTGTGCCACCAGTTGCCACTAAATTAAACCCCCGATCGTGAAGATCTTTTGCCAAAATGGCAACTGATCGCTTGTCGGTTTCACGCACACTTAAAAATGCAGTGCCAGGCATAGGAATACGAACGCCCGCCCCTTGCATGGCTTTCGCAAACGCCTCTGAAAACGACTGACCAATCCCCATCACTTCGCCAGTAGATTTCATTTCTGGCCCAAGAATCGGGTCAACACCTTGAAACTTTGCGAACGGGAATACAGATTCTTTGACCGATACAAAATCAGGCATTACTTGCTCTGTTCTACCTTGATCCACCAAGGACTGACCGACCATGCAACGCGCAGCGACTTTAGCTAAAGGAACGCCAGTTGCTTTAGAAACAAAGGGCACGGTACGCGCAGCTCTCGGGTTAACCTCGAGAATATAGATTTCTTCACCTTTAATAGCGAACTGAGTATTCATCAAGCCAACAACATTGAGAGCTTTCGCTAGTTGCGTTACTTGGGTACAAAGTTTGTTCTGAATATGATCGGGCAGTGAGTAAGGCGGTAGTGAACAAGCCGAATCACCTGAGTGAACACCCGCCTGCTCAATGTGCTCCATTAATCCACCAATGACGACATTCTCGCCATCACATATGGCATCAACGTCGACTTCTATCGCTTCATCCAGAAAACGGTCGAGCAATATTGGTGAATCTTTAATGATTTTTACCGCTTCCTTCATGTAATTGGCCAGATCGTCCTGATCGTGCACGATCTCCATTGCACGTCCACCTAGCACGTAAGACGGTCTCACCACTAGCGGAAAACCAACCTCATCAGCCAGGGCAGCAGAGGATTCAACATCAAATGCAATGCGATTGGGGGGTTGAAGCAACCCCAGATCATGAATCATTTTTTGGAAACGTTCTCGATCTTCGGCTAGGTCGATCGAATCTGGGGTTGTACCAATGATGGGTACGCCTGCTGCTTCAAGTGCACGAGCAAGGTTTAACGGAGTTTGCCCACCAAACTGAACGATCACACCTTTGGGCTTTTCTAAATGGACTATTTCGAGTACATCTTCATATGTCAAAGGCTCGAAATACAATCGATCAGAGGTATCGTAATCAGTCGACACAGTCTCTGGGTTGCAATTAACCATAATCGTTTCATAGCCGTCTTCGCGCATTGCCATTGCCGCATGGACACAGCAATAGTCGAACTCAATGCCTTGCCCGATCCGATTGGGTCCTCCACCTAACACCATGATTTTGTCGCGACCACTCGGCTCAGCTTCGCACTCTTGTTCGTAGGTCGAGTAAAGATAAGCAGTGGAAGACGAGAATTCAGCAGCACAGGTATCGACTCGTTTATAAACAGGCCGAATACCCAGCGCACGGCGCAAGTCGCCTACTTCTAATTCATCCGCTTCTAGCACTGTCGCCAAACGTCTATCTGAAAAGCCTTTTCTTTTTAGCGCAAAAAATTCATCAGCACTGATCGACTTGACATCTCGTCCTTTCAACTCTGTTTCACAACGAATCAAATCTTCAATTTGAGCGAGGAACCAAGGGTCAATTTTAGTATGGTCAAATAGTTGTTCAGCACTATATCCTGCACGGAATGCATCGCCGACATACCAAATACGATTCGCGCCAGGTAATCGAAGCTCTTTTCGGAACAAGTCTTCACGCTCGTCTTCACTCAGATTTGGGTCAACAATTTCATCGAGGCCAAAAACACCTGTTTCTAAGCCACGGAGGGCTTTTTGGAATGATTCCTGAAAGCTACGCCCAATCGCCATGACTTCGCCAACCGACTTCATTTGAGTCGATAAACGATCATCCGCCTGTGGGAATTTCTCGAAAGTAAAACGCGGTATCTTGGTGACGACATAATCAATCGAAGGTTCGAAAGATGCGGGTGTTGCCCCGCCGGTAATGTCATTTTGCAGCTCATCCAAGGTATAGCCGACTGCCAGCTTAGCTGCCACTTTGGCGATAGGGAAACCCGTTGCCTTTGACGCCAACGCCGAAGAGCGCGACACTCGTGGGTTCATTTCAATCACGATCATTTCACCGTTTTCGGGATTAATCGCAAACTGTACGTTTGACCCACCCGTCTCAACGCCAATTTTTCGTAATACCGCAATCGAAGCATTACGCATGATTTGATATTCTTTATCTGTCAGAGTTTGTGCTGGGGCAACCGTAATAGAATCACCGGTATGCACGCCCATTGGATCGAGGTTTTCGATGGAGCAAATAATAATGCAATTGTCGTTACGGTCTCGCACGACTTCCATTTCATATTCTTTCCAGCCTAGTACAGATACTTCAATCAATACCTCTGTGGTCGGAGATAACTCAAGTCCACGTTTGATAATATCTTCGAATTCTTCACGATTGTAGGCAATACCACCACCGCTTCCGCCCATTGTGAATGAAGGTCGGATAATAATAGGGAAGCCTATTTGGGCCTGCCCTTGCCAAGCTTCTTCCAAGCTATGGGCAATAAAGGCCTTCGGCGTGCTTAAGCCAATATCGGTCATTGCTTTTCGGAACTGATCGCGGTCTTCAGCCATATCGATGGCTTCGCGGCTAGCGCCAATCATTTCTACATTGTATTTTTCAAGTACGCCTTCACGATCTAGATCGAGCGCACAGTTAAGTGCTGTCTGGCCACCCATGGTCGGCAACAAAACATCAGGGCGTTCTTTTTCAATTATTTTCTCGACTGCCTTCCAGTGGATCGGCTCGATGTAAGTCGCATCAGCCGTACCTGGATCAGTCATGATGGTAGCAGGATTGGAGTTGATCAATATAACCCGTAACCCTTCCTCTTTGAGCGCCTTACAGGCCTGCGCACCAGAGTAGTCAAATTCACAAGCTTGGCCGATAACAATGGGGCCAGCGCCAATGATCAATACCGACTTAATGTCTTTTCTTAATGGCATTAGGCTTCTCCGCCGGTATTGCTGCTATCAGTTTTGTGCTTGGCTTGCTGATTAACACGCGCCTCGATCAATTCAAAAAAGTGATCGAACAAGGGCGCAACATCATGCGGTCCAGGGCTCGCTTCGGGATGACCCTGAAAGCTAAAAGCAGGTTTATCGGTACGGTGGACGGCTTGTAAACTACGATCAAATAGCGAGATGTGCGTGGTACGTAAATTATCAGGCAAGCTTGTCTGGTCTACCGCAAAGCCGTGGTTTTGACTGGTTATCATCACAACACCAGTATCGACATCCTGCACAGGATGATTAGCACCATGGTGACCAAACTTCATTTTCAGTGTTTTTGCACCACTCGCGAGGGCCAATAACTGATGCCCTAAACAGATGCCAAAGACGGGGATATTAGTTTCGAGAATAGCCTGTATCGCTGCTATAGCATAGTCACATGGTTCTGGATCACCCGGCCCATTTGACAAAAATACCCCATCTGGCTTCATTTCTAACACTGTTTCAGCCGTTGTTTGCGCCGGAACAACTGTTATTCTCGCGCCACGTTCAGCGAGCATACAAAGTATATTTTTCTTGATACCGTAATCATAAGCAACGATGTGATATCGACTATCGGAAGATTCTTCATAGCCTCGTTCTAAATTCCAGGTAGACAAAGACCAATCGTAGATTTTTTTTGTGCTGACAACTTTTGCCAAATCCATACCCTGGAGCCCTTCAAATGATCTGGCGGCTTCCAGTGCTTTTGCTATCGATGGTTCATCTCCGGCAATAATAGCGCCATTTTGAGCACCATGATCGCGCAGATGCCGTGTTAATTTCCGGGTATCTATGTCGGCAATAGCAACTACATTTCGAGCCACAAGGTAGTCTTGTAAACCACCTTCACTGCGCCAGTTACTGGCAACTAGGGGTAGGTCTCTGATGATTAATCCACTAGCGTGGATATCTAGCGCTTCTTCATCTTCACTATTTACGCCTGTATTACCAATATGGGGATAGGTCAGCGTAATGAGTTGGCGACAATAGGAGGGGTCGGTCAATATTTCTTGATAGCCAGTCATCGATGTATTGAAGACCACCTCACCTGGCGACATACCGTCGGCACCGATCGATATACCCTCGAATATAGTTCCGTCTTGCAGGGCTAATATTGCTGGGTTTGGCACAAAACCTCCAGGTTCAAAAAATGCGCGCGCACAAAAATAGAAGGAACATATAGCCCTTTCCATTAGAAATTAAATTTAAGATATTACACTGCGAAAGCAGCACCTTCTTTGAGGGGGAATTCTACGATAAATGCTTTTTTTCGTCTATGCCTAATAGGTAAAAAGGATCAAATATCAATAATAATTATTCAATCAGTTTCTGCAACTTAAAGGCCAATGCAGCAAGCTTCAAGATTAGAATTTTCCCACAATAAAAATATGGATAAATTAAGTTCACTCTTCAATAGAATACCCGACTTTAATTATAAATCACTCGGACTATCAATCAATCATGTCAGGCATTACTATCTATTCGTCCATGCTATGCGGTTTTTGTCATCGTGCAAAACAGCTGCTCAACAAAAAAAATCTAAGCTTTGACGAAATTGATGTCGGGGAAAGACCTGGGGCCTATCAGGAAATGCTTAAGATTAGCCATGGCAGCTCTAGCGTTCCACAGATTTTTATCGGCGACACCCACGTTGGCGGGTGTGATGACTTGTTTGAAATGGACTTTAGTGGTGAATTAGATGATCTTTTAGCCGAGCTAAACCTAACCTCCCAATAGTCAAAACCCATTCAAACCTTACATTTGAAAAACTTGTTGGTTGAGCACTTATGGCACACTACTTTGCTCGATAAGCATACCTAATAAGAATGCTTAATAAGAATAGCGATTTTGCAAAAGCAGTTTTGTTTATTTTACTTGCGTTACTATTGTTCGATACCCAAGCGGCCATTATCAAACATCTTGGTGACCGTTATCCTGTGCAGCAACTAGCATCATTTAGGAATATATTTGGTTTACTACCGTCTATTCTGGTACTAATTCTCTCCCAAGAATGGCATCGTAGCGGCCGTAAAGTCAGTTTTAGCCAATGGCGCTTTGGCTTATTCAGGGGCTTAATCTTAGGTGTTGCACAGTACTGCTTTTATCTTGGCATAACAAAGTTACCATTTGCTACAGCGACAACTCTCACCTATATCGGGCCTATTTTCATTACTATATTGTCAATCCCAATCCTCAAACACTCGGTTGGAGTCTGGCGTTGGGCCGCTGTTGCTACCGGTTTTATTGGCGTTGTACTCGTCATTCGTCCAGGCACTGATATTTTTACCATTTACATTCTATTGCCCTTGATCGCCTCGTTTGGTTATTCGCTATCAACCATTTGCGTGAGATTAATCGACAACTCAATTCCGACCGCACTCATCAACCTGTATTCATCTATTGGGGCGCTAGCTTGTAGCGCCGCAATATTATTCTTCACGACTGGTTATGTTCCAGTCAAGCTGCCGACAGATTGGCTCTGGTTATTGGCGATGGGTATGGTTGGTGGATTTGCGGTTTTTTGCATGATTACAGCCTACCGGCTGACCAAACCTAGCAAACTCTCGCCTTTTGAGTACTTTGGTATTCCATTCGCATTTATTATTGGCTGGTTGATATTCGATGAAACACCTTTTGATCGCCTTTTCCCTGGCGTCATATTTATTATTTGCGGTGGTTTGATCGTGGCTTGGAGAGAGCGCAAATATAATATCACTAGCGTTCAAAACCCAGCCAAGTAGCCAGAACAAATCTGACATAAACCCCTTGATTAACACAACAGGTCGTTTACAAGCAATAAACAGGGAACGAGCGAATCGACATTATTGCTAAATGCGTATTTAATTACGCTTTCAGACTTCACTTCCAGTATTAGGGGTTTTTCAATGGGTAATCGACTATCGGCTATCGTCACTCGCACCGGTGACGACGGCAGCACAGGATTGGCTGACGGGTCTCGTCGTGCTAAAAATGACATCAGGGTTCACTGTCTGGGTGAAGTAGACGAACTCAATGCGATGATTGGCGTCACATTGAGCGCTATTGAGGACGATCAGATTCTTCAAGTCCTGACCTTAGTTCAGCATGACCTATTTGATATTGGCGCTGAGCTTTGCCAGCCAGGTAAATCCTTGATTCAGGTCATACATGTCGACGCCATAGAATCAGCAGTCGAGCAATTCAATGAGGCACTACCTCCATTGAAAGAATTCATTTTACCCGGTGGCTCTCAGGCAATTGCTTTTTTACATCTGGCGAGAACCGTTTGTCGTCGAGTGGAACGTTCATTGGTAACGCTCAAGGCTGGAGAAAACTTGAACCCGATAACAACCCAATACGTCAACCGACTATCCGACTTGCTCTTTATATTGGCACGATCAGTCGCGATGCAAAATGCAGGAACAGAAGTTTATTGGCAGTCGAAGTACTCTCGTCTAAATCAGTCGTGAGCTATTGTTTCTGATGCAAGTTAAGACCGTTTTAATTGAGGAAGGTTAACGTATTAACTCGACTGTGACACGCCGATCCGACGCCTGGTCACCGTCCGTTTTGCCTTTCGCCTTTCCTTCCTTTTGAGGCGTACTTTTTCCGTAGTAATCGACTCGAAGGAGATCTGGGTCGACACCCAGCTGCACCAGCAAATCGTAGGTGTACTCGGCACGTCGTAATGTCAAGGTTTCGTTGTAACAAACACTACCCGTTTGATCGGCGTAGCCAGTGACGACTATTTCTTTGATTGATTTGTCGACTGCGAGATAGCCTAACATCGCAGTAAATGCGGTTTGTTCCTCTGCCATCAGTGGAAATTCATCATCATGTCCGAAGTGAATTTTAGCCAACTTAACATCATCATAATGACTGGGATACAAGCCACTGACACATTGTTCAAATGCAGGTTCGGCATCCCTAAAACGCACTGTTGACATCAGTACCGTCATCGAATCATCCAGATTCTTACTTTCTGCAAAAAAGAACCCAAGCTGAAAACCTTCATGTAGCTCTAGATAGGCAACCTTTGCCGCCTTGCCATCTATATCCAGTAATGTGCCCTGCCCGCCAGTCGATAGGCTAGCTAACTTTACCGGTTTATACGTTGACTTCCAACTGGGAGATTCTGAGAACAACTCAACATCGAGGCCATCGATAAACCGTTGTTCGGTGACCAATTCTAAGCGCAGTTTTCGGCCAGCTTCGCGGGAAAATATTGCCTTTCCAAAAAAAGGAATAACATGTTCCATCTCACAACGCAGACGACTCTCAGAGGTCATTGTCCATTTTGACTCTTCCATTGGGGCCAAGTATCGGCGTGCGATTGCATTCGATTCCTGTACGAAACCCATTAGGCCGCCTAGAAGGGTACCCAGTAGTATTAATAGCTTAATTGGCATAACCACCATTATCGGTCGGCTCAACCAAATCTTAAGGGGTGTTTTGTAAGGAGAGGTGGTCAAATTTTGAAAAACTTTAGAGATGCCTCGACAAACTGTTTTGGCTGTTCGGCGTGTAGCCAATGACCGGCACCATTAAGCACTTTGAACTGAGGCTGCTCGAAGTGTTGGTTAATAGCGAACTTACCTATTTCATCGACATAATCAGAACGACTTCCACTAATAAAAAGTGTCGGTGTACTTACCTTCCAACACTTAGTTTGAACATTGTCCAAAGCTGTATTGTCGTCTGATCCAGGGAAACCAGTAATTTTATCTATTTGTTGTTTTATCGCGCACCAGTTGATTTTCCATCGCCACCCATTTCCACTTCCACTGGGTTCACGGACTAAGCTTTGTAGCAGAAATTGACGTAGCTGAGTATCTGCAATATCAGCTTGCAGCGCTTTATCGATGGCAGCACGACTATCCATTTCATCTAGCTTCAATGCCATGACCGGGTCAATCAAATGATCGTAATTATGGAGGTTAGCAATTGGCGCTATATCCGCAACAACCAACTGTGACACCATCTGCGGGTACTTCAAAGCGAACAACATAGCCACCTTGCCGCCCATGCTGTGTCCAATTAGTCGACAAGACTTGATGCCTAGATGGCTAAGCAGCTGATGGACATCGTCGACCATGGCTGGGTAGTCCATTACATCACTATGAAAAGACTCACCATGGTTACGCAGGTCTAGTGTTAATACATCGAAATGCTGGGAGAAAACTCTTGATAGCGATTGCCAATTTTTACTCGAACCAAATAATCCATGCAAAATAACCAGAGGTTCGCCCTCACCCATTCGGACATAGTTAAGCATCAAATTATTATTTCCGACAAGTAGATTTAAGGTGTCTCTAAAGCAATACTGACCGGCGACTGACATTCTCTTAGACCGAATGCCAGTCTTCAGTCGCTATTTTCGCTTAGGAATATACAAATCAGTAATAGTGCCTTCGGCCATCTCAGCTGCAAAATTGAAGGTTTCAGATAAGGTTGGGTGGGGATGGATGGTCAGGCTAATATCTTCCATATCTGCACCCATTTCCAGCGCAAGCACGGCTTCAGCTATCAGTTCGCCCGCATTCACACCGACGATTCCTGCGCCCAGAATACGCTTAGTTTCTTTATCAAACAAAACTTTAGTCAACCCTTCATCCCGATCGTTACCGAGTGCACGGCCGCTGGCCGCCCAGGGGAAAGCGCCTTTCTCATAGTCGATGCCTTGCTTCTTAGCTTCGATTTCAGTGAGACCCATCCACGCAATTTCAGGATCGGTATAGGCAACCGAAGGAATTGTTTTGGGTTCGAAACAGGACTTCATTCCGCTAATAACTTCCGCAGCTACCTTTGCTTCGTGGGTCGCTTTATGTGCCAGCATTGGATTACCGACGATGTCACCGATTGCAAAAATATTGGCAACATTGGTTCGCATTTGGTTGTCTACCTGAATAAAACCGGCTTCGTCAACATTGATACCCGCCTTATCAGCACCTATTTTTAAACCATTGGGTCGACGACCGACAGCAACCAACACTTTATCGTACAGCTGAGGCTCAGGTGCTTTAGCGCCCTCGAAGGTCACCTTCAAACCACTCTTTTGCGGTTTGATGTCAGATACCTTGGTATTCAGGTAAATCGCCTTATATTTCTTCGAAATACGTTTACTCAGTGGTCGCACTAGGTCTTTATCACAACCAGGCATAAGACCATCCATAAATTCTACGACTGACACTTCTGAACCAAGCGCATCATAAACAGTAGCCATTTCAAGCCCGATAATGCCGCCGCCGACTATGAGTAATTTCTTAGGTACACTGGTTAAATCGAGTGCATCAGTTGAATCCATTAAGCGCTCATCATCATTCGGGAAAACGGGTATCTGTGTAGGTTGAGAGCCCGCTGCAATGATGCAATTGTCGAAATAAATCAGTGTTTCAACACCATCCTTTGTGACCGATAAATGATGTTGATCAACAAATTTACCAACGCCAGTCACTACCTCAACTTTGCGCTGTTTTGCCAGTTGTTTCAGACCGCCCGTCAACTTGCTGACGACTTTATTCTTAAAACCATTAACTCCCTCCAAATCAATTTTTGGCTTACCAAAATCGACTCCATTCGCTTTCATGTGTTCGGCTTCATTCAGCATTTGTGCGGTGTGCAATAATGCTTTTGATGGTATACAACCGACGTTTAAACAAACACCACCAAGTGAGTCGTAGCGTTCCACCAGAGTGACCTTTTTACCCAGATCGGCTGCGCGAAAGGCTGCTGTATAGCCACCAGGCCCTGCACCTAATACCAGTAATTCTGTCTTTATTTCTGTCGTTGGTGTTGATGTTGCTGTGTTATCTGCTGTAAGGGTTGACACCGCGTCCTCCTGATTGTCGTTGTTCGTTATTTCGGCTTGATGATCTTTGGCATTAGTATCGTCTGCTGATGCTTCATCAACTTTAATGCTACATAACAAGCTGCCATGAGTAATTTTATCACCGACCGATACCGATATTTCACTCACTATACCGGCCTGTGGTGAAGGTATATCCATTGTTGCTTTCTCCGATTCCAAGGTCACAATCGGATCTTCAACACTGATTTCGTCACCAACAGCAATATGTAATTCGATAATTTCGACACTTTCGAACCCACCAATATCGGGCAGTTGTATTTGCTTTATAGTCATAATTATAATAATACTCGTCTAATATCAGTGATTACCTGACTCAGAAAACTGGTGAATCTAGCACCTTGAGCGCCATCGATGACACGATGATCGTAGGACAGTGCCAACGGCAAAATTAATTCCGCACTAAAGCTACCATCAGCCTGATAGACAGGTTGCATTTTGGCTTTTGCGATACCTAAAATAGCGACTTCTGGCGCGTTCACAATCGGCGTGAAGTTAGTGCCGCCAATACCCCCTAAACTCGATATGGTGAAACAACCACCTTGCATATCACCGGGTAGTAACTTGCCCTCCCTTGCTCGTTGGGCGGTTGAGGCTAGCTCTGCCGCTAGGTCGTATAGGCCTTTTTTATCGACATCACGAATGACGGGCACCATAAGTCCATTGGGTGTATCCACTGCAACCCCAATGTTAAAATACTTTTTCAATACTAGGCGCTCGCCACTGCTTTCCAATGAGGCATTAAAACGCGGAAATTCTTGCAATGCGGCAACCACGGCTTTCATCATAAATACGAGTGGCGTGAGCCGAACGCCTTTCTTCTCAGCTTCACTTTTAAGCGATTTACGGAAGGCTTCCAACTCGGTGATATTGGCTTCATCGAATTGTGTGACATGCGGTACAGTCACCCAGCTACGGTGCAAATGAGCACCCGATATTTTCTGGATACGGCTCAGCGGTTCGACTTCAACCTCACCAAACTTCGAAAAGTCGATGGTTGGCATGGCAGATACTGCAATCCCACTACTGGTCGGGGCTGCCGAAAGGCTAGACTTTATAAAGGCTTTAACGTCCTCTTTGAGGATTCTGCCCTTAGCACCGGTTGCAATCACCAAACCCAAATTGACGCCCAGTTCTCTGGCGTGACGTCTAATCGAAGGACTAGCATGAACCACGTTAGCAGATCGACTCTCGTCGTGATTAAGCGGAGAGGTCGGCGCTGACTTAACTGTTGTTTGTGATACTGGCGCTTTCGTTGCTAGGCTTTCTGTTTCTAATGCTTCCTTTTCTGGTGCTGCCTTTTCTGGCACTGCCTTTTCTGGCGCTTTAGTTTCCGCTACTTCAACTGCTGGGGCCGTTTCAGTCGCTACTGCTTCACTCTGTTTTACTTCGCCTGCTTCAACTTCAGCAATTACAGTGCCTTCTGAAATGCGATCACCGACATTGACCCGTACCGATATGACCTTACCGGAATATGGGCTCGGTATTTCCATTGTCGCCTTGTCTGACTCTAAGACAAGGATGGAGTCTTCGACTTCGATTACATCGCCAGGCACTATCAGCACTTCAATAATTTCGATGTCGTCGAAGTCACCCAGCGCCGGTAGCGTTATTGTTAATAGTTCTGACACAATTATCTCCTTTGCTACTGACTATACCGTCATTGGGTTAGGTTTTTCGGGATCGATCTTATATTTCTTAATGGCTTGCTGCACGACCTTGTCTTCTATGTCACCTGCGTCCGCTAATGCCTTCAGTGCGGCTACCACTATATAATAACGATTCACCTCAAAGAAAATACGAAGATTAGCTCGCGTATCACTTCGCCCATAACCGTCAGTGCCGAGTGTGCTGAATGGCATTGGAACATGCTCGCGTAGTTGGCTTACGAATGCGCGGGTATAGTCAGTCGCCATGACCGCTGGCCCTTTACGCCCGTCCAGCTGGGTTTCGAGATAACTCTTTCTGGCTTTCTTCATCGGGTGAAGTTGATTCCAGCGCGTACAGTCAGTCGCTTCCCGCGCCAATTCGTTAACACTGGTAACACTCCATACATCAGAGTTAATATCAAAATCCTGTTTTAGTAATTCTGATGCTTCTAGCACTTCGCGTAAGATCGTGCCCGACCCCATGAGCTGAACTTTCTTACCTTTTTCGTCACCTTCTTGCAGGCAGTAAATACCTTTAATAATGCCTTGTTCAGCCCCTTTTGGCAGCGCCCGATGACTGTAGTTTTCATTCATCAGGGTGACATAGTAAAAAACTTTATCCTTCAATTGAAACATGCGTTTCATGCCATCGTGAATGATAACAGCTAGTTCATAGGCATAGGTTGGATCGTAGGACACGCAGTTAGGAATGGTGCCAGCAACAATGAGACTATGCCCATCCTGATGCTGCAAACCTTCGCCCGCCAGAGTCGTCCTGCCTGCTGTACCACCCATTAAAAAGCCGCGCACCTGCATGTCGCCAGCGGCCCAGGCCAAGTCACCAATGCGTTGAAAACCAAACATCGAGTAGTAAATATAGAACGGCATCATGTTGATACCGTGCGAACTGTAGGCGGATCCAGCAGCAATCCAAGACGACATCGCGCCAGCCTCATTAATGCCTTCCTGTAGGATTTGACCTTTAACGTCTTCTCGGTAGTACATTACTTGGTCTGAATCCATTGGCTCGTATAACTGCCCCTTGCTGGAGTAAATTCCGAGTTGACGGAACATGCCTTCCATACCAAAAGTACGCGCTTCATCTGGCACGATGGGGACAATATTTTTGCCGATTTGTTTGTCGCGAGTTAGCGCCGATAGCATTCGGACAAATGCCATCGTGGTGGAAAACTCTCTGTCGCCACTATCTTTAAGTAATGCGCTAAAGGTATCGAGGCTGGGTATTACCAGTGGTTCCGCGGTGTCCTTGCGCTGAGGCATGTAACCCCCAAGTTTGGCGCGTTGTTCACGCATGTATTTCATTTCTATACTGTCTTCTGGAAACTTGTAGAAAGGCGCTTCTGCAATTTTTTCATCATCGACCGGAATATCAAAACGATCCCGGAACGCTTTTAGTGCATGTTCACCCATTTTTTTCTGGGAGTGCGTAATATTCTGCCCTTCACCCGCTTCACCCATACCGTAGCCTTTGACCGTTTTGGCGAGAATAACGGTTGGACGATCTTCATATTCGACAGCCTCAGCATAGGCTGCATACACTTTGTGTGGGTCATGCCCGCCACGATTAAGCCGCCAAATATCTTCATCTGACATATCGGCAACCATCTCTAGTAATTCGGGGTATTTACCGAAGAAATGCTCTCTTGTATAAGCACCGCCCTTTGCTTTATAAGCTTGGTACTCGCCATCAACGACTTCTTCCATGCGTTTTAGTAACAGACCGTCTTTATCTTTCGCTAGCAATGGGTCCCAGTAAGAACCCCAAACTACTTTGATGACATTCCAGCCAGCACCCCGAAATACGGCTTCTAGTTCCTGAATGATTTTGCCATTGCCACGGACTGGCCCATCTAACCGCTGCAGATTGCAGTTAACCACAAATACCAAATTATCGAGATTCTCACGCGATGCTAGAGAGATTGCGCCCAATGATTCAGGCTCATCCATTTCTCCGTCACCCATAAAAGCCCAGACTTTACGTTTTTGTCTTGGCAAGATTTCTCGATTTTCAAGATATTTCATGAACCTTGCTTGATAGATAGACATCAGCGGTCCTAGTCCCATCGACACCGTAGGGAATTGCCAGAAATCGGGCATCAGCCACGGATGTGGGTAAGATGACAAACCGTTGGGATTGCTCGCTTCCTGACGGAATCCTTCGAGCTGTTCTTGGGTGAGGCGTCCTTCAATAAAGGCTCTCGCATAAATACCGGGAGCAGAATGCCCTTGGAAAAATACTAGATCCCCCTTATTTTCGTCCGTGGGGGCACGGAAGAAATGACTAAACCCCACATCGTATAAAGTCGCTGCCGAGGCAAAGCTGGCAATATGCCCGCCCAGTTCAGAAGACTTCCGATTGGCATGTACAACCATTGCGGCAGCATTCCAACGAATCACTGATCGAATTCTGTGTTCAATCGCCTGATCACCCGGAATAGGTCTTTGCTGTGAAACAGGTATCGTATTGACGTAAGCAGTCTTGGCTGAATAGGGCAGATAAGCGCCAGAGCGCCTTGCCTTATCGACTAATTGTTCTAGCAGAAAGTGCGCCCTTTCCGGGCCTTCTCGCTCTAGTACGGACTCGAGAGATTCGATCCATTCCAAAGTTTCTTGCGGGTCGAGATCTATTTCATTTGCCATTGATCAACTCACTTAGTGGTGTTATTTGAGCGCAGCTATCGGTATCTTTATCGGTGATAACTCTGATAATTTCCTTTTACATCTTCACAGTCTGCCATAAAACGACGACACAAATATCTGATAAAGAATAATTAATGTCATAATGCTACGTTTTGCTGCATATTAACTGCTAACGCTCAATTACCATCATAATTAGTTTCAATATAGATAGCTCGACTTTCATTAAAAAGCTAGTCTTTGCAGACGATATAATCACACCCACAAATAATCATCTCCATAAATTAAAAACACTATGAATAAGCTCACTATCATCAAACCTGACGATTGGCACCTACACCTGCGAGATTCACCCTATCTTGCCTCTGTCGTAGGCGACACGGCCAGACAATTTGGCCGCGCTATCGTGATGCCTAATTTAAAGCCACCCATTATCAATTGTGAAGAAGCCGAATCCTATCGACAGCGAATCCTATCTGACCTACCTGAGGGCAGTGAGTTTCAACCATTAATGACACTTTATTTGACAGACAAGACTCGTGTTGAAGACATCGCTCTCGCCACTGTGTCCGACAATATATATGCTGCAAAACTCTACCCAGCAGGTGCAACGACTAATTCTGATGCAGGCGTCACAGATATCCAGAAGATATATCCGGTGCTGGAAGCCATGCAAAAAAGTCAGTTCCCCCTGCTCATTCACGGCGAGGCGACCGGTAATAATGTCGATATTTTTGATCGTGAAAAAATATTCATCGATTCTACTATGCAGCAAATTCGCATTGATTTTCCGGGACTACGCATTGTATTTGAACACATTACCACGAGTGACGCCGTCGACTTTGTGCTGGCGCAAGACGAACACGTGGCAGCAACCATCACGCCGCATCATTTATTGATCAATCGTAATGCCATGTTCGAAGGGGGCATTCGTCCGCATCATTACTGCTTACCCGTTGCCAAGCGTGAAGAGCATCGAATTGCTCTACTGAAAGCGGCTACAGGTGATTCCGGGTATTTCTTTGCCGGCACTGATAGCGCACCTCATAGCCAGAC
>JBLHID010000010.1:0-39136 GCA_047615545.1 Polaribacter sp. | reverse complement strand
CTGTCTAACTCGGCCTATTCTTCGAAGCTAGTGGTGATTTTAACTTTAGGGTGTCTCCAAAAAACAGTGATTTGCTCGTGAATTGTTTTGGTTGCTCGACCAGGGGAGCACAAAAATCGGTGGCGCCACAATCGCGGAAAATGCACTTTTGGAGGTGTCCTTAAGTAGCCGTAGCTATCTTTTTGGGTAGATCGGCGCATACTTACCAACGCTCCCCAGAGGAACTGATTTGTGAAAAAGGGAAAGACTCCTGATCCACCGCCTAAAACCCGATCAAAAAATATGGCTGCTGTGGCCGCGAAGAAAAAGCTGACCATAGTCGGCATCGGCACCTCTGCCGGCGGTCTGGAAGCACTTGAGGAATTTTTAGCGCACGTTCCCGAGTCATCAGGCGTTGCCTTTGTCGTCATCCAGCACCTCGACCCGACCCACAAGGGCATGATGCCCGAACTGCTGCAACGTGCTACCCCGATGAAGGTAACGCAGGCTGGCAATCGTATGAAAGTTAAGCCGAACTGCGTGTACGTGATTCCACCCAACAAAGATTTGTCAATATTGCACGGCTCACTGATTCTGTTAGACCCGGTGGCCCCACGCGGTTTGCGATTACCGATCGATTTCTTTTTTCGCTCGCTGGCTGCTGATCAACACGAACGTGCGGTTGGCATCATTCTCTCGGGCATGGGTTCCGACGGTACCTTGGGCTTGCGCGCCATCAAAGAAAATGCAGGTCTGTCGATGGTACAGTCGCCCGAATCTGCCAAATATGACTCTATGCCCCGCAGTGCTGTTGACGCCGGGTTGGCCGATATTGTGTGTCCTGCTAAAGATCTACCGGAAGGTTTATTGGCGTATCTCAATCACTCGCCCCGCGGCATTGAAACCTCAGTAAAACCAATATTGAAGATTGAATCTCGCAGTGCGTATGAACAGATCATCATTCTGTTGCGCGACCGTACCGGCAACGACTTCTCGTTGTACAAGAACAACACCATCAATCGCCGCATCGAGCGACGCATGGGATTGCATCAGATTGATAAAATCGCTTTCTATGTGAGCTATCTGCGTGAGAACCCGCAAGAGCTGGACTTGCTGTTCAAAGAGCTACTGATCGGTGTCACCAATTTCTTCCGCGACCCGTCAGTGTGGGAGCAATTACGCGACAAAGTCTTACCCACCTTGCTGGCCAGTTATCCTGAAGGTAAGGAAATGCGAGCCTGGGTGCCAGCCTGCTCCACCGGAGAAGAAGCCTACACACTAGCCATGACGTTCAAGGAAGCATTGGATAAAGTGAAGCCGCAAGGGCGGTTCTCGCTTCAAATATTTGCCACTGATCTGGATCGAGATGCTATCGAGAAGGCTCGGTTGGCGTTTTATCCCGCCAATATAGAAGCCGATGTCTCGCCGCAGCGCATCGATCGTTTCTTTGTCAAAGACGGCAATGGCTATCGCATCAACAAAGAAATCCGCGAGATGGTGATTTTTGCGCCGCAGAACATCATCATGGACCCGCCATTTACCAAGCTGGAAATACTCACCTGCCGAAATCTGTTAATCTATCTTGGGCCGGAGTTGCAGAGGCGGCTGATTCCACTGCTGCACTATGCTTTGACCTCGCAGGGCATTCTGATGCTGGGTACTTCTGAGACCGTCGGTAACTTCTGTTCGATGTTTAAGCCAGTCGAGAATAAGTCAAAACTCTACAACTGCATCGACACCCCGTTATCGTTGACGGAGATCGAATTCCCTATTAAAGCAATCTCGGTCACTTCCGGGGCAGAAACCCTAACGCATAGAACCCAACTCATGACAACACCCATCCCCAATATTCAAAATCTGGCAGACCAGGTTCTGCTTCAAAACTATGCTCCGGCAGCGGTGATGACCAATGCCGAAGGAGACATACTCTATATCAATGGCCGTACCGGAAAATATCTTGAACCAACAGCGGGCAAGGCTAACTGGAACCTATACGCCATGGCACGCGAGGGCTTGCGGCACGAGCTTGGAATTAGCATGAAGAAAGCGCAACGCCAAACAGAACCCGTGCATGTACCGAATTTAACCGTAGGCACCAACGGCGGCACACAAACCATTAATCTAACGGTGCAGGTGCTGACCACCCCAGAATCTTTAAGCGGCTCGTTGATGGTAATTTTTACCGATGTACCACCCGCCGTAAAACCTTCAAAAAAGCGACCTGCAGCGAACGTTAATCGAAATGCGATGCAGGCAGAAACTCAGCAGAACCATGAACTAATGCAATCTCTGCGTGAAGAAATGCAGTCTTCGCAGGAGGAACTCAAGTCCTCCAATGAAGAACTACAGTCGACCAATGAAGAGTTGCAGTCCACCAACGAAGAACTAACCACCTCCAAGGAGGAAATGCAATCGTTGAATGAAGAACTGCAAACCGTCAACGCTGAATTGCAATCCAAGGTGGAAGACTTGTCATTGGTCAACAACGACATGGAGAACCTGCTGAACAGTACAGAAATCGCCACCGTGTTTCTGGATAATGCATTAAATGTACGACGCTTTACCGAGTTTGCCACCCACCTGTTCAAACTAATTCCTGGCGATGTGGGGCGCCCACTCTCCGATGTGGTGAGCGAGCTGGATTATACCGCGCTGCAAAAGGATGTGAGAGAGGTATTGCGGACGCTGGTGTTCATTGAAAAGCTGGTGACGACCACCGATGCACGCTGGTTCAAAGTCCGTATCATGCCTTACCGTACACAGGAAAACGTGATCGACGGCGTGGTAATCACGTTTGTCGACGTCACCAACAGTAAGCAGGTGGAAGCAGGCCTTGAAAAGGTCCAGGAAGAGCTGAAGAAGAGCCTGGTAGACCTCGAGAGATTTTTTAGTTTATCAGCATACATGGTTTGCATTGCGTCTTCTGAAGGTACTTTCCAGAAGGTTAGTCCTGCATTTACTGAAACGCTCGGGTTTTCTGAAAAAAAGTTAATTGCTCAACCTTTTATCGACTTCGTTCATCCCGATGACAAAAAAGCGACGCTAGATAAAGTTGAGGCTCTAGCAGCAGGAATACCGGTTATAAAATTCCCAAATCGTTATCTATGCAAAGACGGCTCCTATCAGTGGCTCGAATGGACGGCTCGTTCTTTTGTCAACGGGGGAGAGATATATGCCATTGCCTATAATATCACGGGTCGCGAGCTGACTGATGCGACGTTACGCGAAGCATTAGCGGTGCTACAAGGCCGCTATACTGATCAGACGACAGAGCTAAATACCGCCAAAACGCTGGAAACGGTGCTGAACACCACTCAGTCAATATTGGAAAAACGTTTAAAAGACCAGACTGCCGAGCTGGGTCAGGTAAAGGCAGATTTTAAATCTGAACAAAGTTAAGGGGGAATATTGACCAAACCCACGAATGACGAGCTGGGCCGAATCTCCAAAACACATCTGCAAGCCGAGGCGACGTCGGCCTCTGAAGTGCCGGTGGAAGATGCGCACAAACTGCTACACGAGCTGCAAGTTTACCAGATTGAGCTGGAGATGCAGAACGAAACGCTGCGCGAGGCCAGGGATGCGCAAGATCTAGCATTGCACCGCTATACCGAGCTCTTTGATTTTGCGCCGATAGGTTATTTTATCCTTGATTCCAGCAGCAAGATCACCCAGGTCAACTTGCGGGGGGCTGACCAGCTGGGACTTGACCGTTTATCCTTAACTGGGCGACGGTTTTTAATCTACGTAAACCTGGAGCATCGGGTGATGTTCAGCGACTTTCTGGCAAAAGCTTTCGACAAGGGTGAAAAGCAAAACTGTGAGATATCATTACAGATTGGTAAAAAAGTTTTATGGTTTAGTCTCGAAGCAAATGTTGGGGTAACCACGACGGACTGCCTATTATCCATGGTTGACATTACCGCGAAAAAAGAGAAAAAAACTGCTCGGACCCAGGAGACCGAGGCGTCCCAAGAGGCGAATCTTACCAAATCTCGGTTTCTTGCCGCCATGCATCACGAAATTCGCACACCGATGGCGGGGGTCATCGGGATGTCAGACTTGCTACTTGATTCAGACTTGTCGCCCCAACAGTTGGATTGGGCAACCCGCATTAAGTCGTCGGGCACAAACTTAATGTCGATCCTCAATGAGATTCTTGATCAATCCAAACTAGAAGCAGGCAAACTCGACCTTTCGCCCAACGATTTTCACTTGCCGTCTTTTGTCCGCAATAGTATTCAAGTGTTCGAGCCTGGTATAACTTCGAAAGGCTTGACGCTGGACATCAAATTAGACGACGATTTACCAGAAGCTGTGCATGCGGATTCCTTGCGGATCGGTCAAGTATTATCGAATTTGCTCAGCAATGCGTTGAAGTTCACTGGTACAGGGCGCATCGAGGTTAATGTCAAACCAGAACCGAATGAGCAGGATGGATTGACACTTCGGTTTACCATTACTGATAGCGGAATAGGATTGACTGACGAGGAAAAAAATGAACTTTTCAATGCTTTCACTCAAGCAGACAGTTCAACCTCTAGAACCTACGGTGGGACGGGATTAGGGCTGTCGATTTCAAAGCAGTTGGTAGAATTGATGGGGGGCCAAATTGGTGTTGATAGTACAAAAGGCATTGGTTCTGCGTTTTGGTTTACGGTTAGCTGCCAGCCCGCAAAAGAAGCGGTGGTAGCAACGGATAGTAGATTCGCCTTAAATAGATGGGGAGCGTCCCGGCCTTTGAAAATATTAGTGGCCGAAGATGATATTGTTAATCAACATATAATACGGATAATTTTAATTAAATTGGGTCACTCGGTTGAAATTGCTGAGGATGGTAAGTGCGCGATTGATCTTCTTCTGTCGGGTGATTTTGACATTATATTGATGGATATTCGCATGCCGGTCATGGATGGATTAGTGGCAACTGCAACTATCCGCGCGATGGATGGCCCCAAGTCCAGCATTCCGATAATAGCCGTGACCGCCGACAACTCAGGGGGCAATATCACTGAATATACTGATGTGGGCATAAACTATGTCTGTGGCAAACCCATCGATTTACCTATTCTGCTAAAAACGATTAATAAATCCTTAGATGAAGAAATTCACACTTCAACCTCTCATGTGAGTGCATCAGAGAAGAGGCTACAACCCGACGAAGTCAACGCAAATGCTGAAGAAAGTGGGGCGATTACGAACTTTGACCGAGTGCTACTACGGGTTGCGAACATCATTGATTAAACGCCAGAGCAGAACAAAGACACTGAGTTTCCTTCTGCTATTGTGGAGGCCATTGGCGAAGATGCGTTTCTAGAATTGTTAATAATGTATGAGGATGAATTAAAAGTGCGATGCGATGGTTTTACGAAAGCGATTTCTGATTTATCTAATAAACCGACGAATAGCGAGTTTAAAACAAAAGCGATAGAGTTGGCTCATTCTATTAAGGGAGGCGGGGGTTCGTTTGGTTATCATCTGATTACGACAATTGCGGCCAGTGCAGATAAAATGCTCAAAGATAAAAAACCTCACTCTGGAAGATATTGAGTTATTAATTAATCAGGCAAAAGCGCTTGAGTTAGTGTCAATAAAAAAAATGTCTGGGGATGGTGGCAAACCGGGCCGAATGTTGTTGAAAGCGCTGAAGGGTGCTGAACACCACTCAGTCAATATTGGAAAAACGTTTAAAAGACTAGACTGCTTAGCTGGGACAGGTAAAGACAGATTCGAAATCTGAGATGAATAGGGAAATATAGTGAACCAACCTACGACCGGCGAGCTGCGCCGAATCGCCAAGACGCGTCTGCAAGGCAAGGCTACGCCGGCCTCTGAACTGCCGGTGGAGGATATGCACAAGCTGCTACACGAACTGCAAGTTCAGCAGATTGAGCTGGAGATGCAGAACGAGGCGCTGCGCGAGGCTAGGGATGCGGAAGATCTAGCATTGCACCGCTACACCGAACTGTTTGATTTTGCACCGATAGGCTATCTCATCCTTGACCGCAACAGCACGATCACGCAGGTCAACTTGCGGGGGGCAAACCTGCTGGAACTCGAAAGATTGAACTTAGTTGGGCGACGGTTTTTAATCTACGTAAACCTGAAGCATCGGGTGATGTTCAGCGACTGTCTGGCAAAAGCTTTCGAGACGCGTGAAAAGCAAAGCTGTGAGATATTGGTTCAGGTTGGCAAGCAGGTTTTTTGGTTTAGCCTTGAAGCTAATACTGGGGCAACCGAGACGGACTGCCTCGTCGCGATGGCTGACATTACCAAGCGTAAAATAGCCGAAGAAAAGCTGGAACATATTGGCTACTACGACCCACTGACCGATCTGCCTAACCGAGTATTACTGGCAGACCGCTTAAACCAAGCCATGATGCAGTGTCAACGTCGCAATCGGTCGTTAACCGTTGCTTATCTGGACCTAGATGGCTTCAAAACCATCAATGATACCTATGGCCATGATACGGGGGATGGACTACTCGTTGCAGTGTCAGAACGTATGAAAAAGGCTTTACGTGAAGGTGATACGCTGGCCCGTATTGGCGGTGATGAATTTATTGCTGTCATGGTTTATTTGGAAAAGATAGAGGATAGTAAGCCTCTATTAGAACGGCTACTAAAAGCCGTTTCCGAGCCTGTTACCGTGGGTGATGCCGTAATGCAAGTGTCAGCCAGTATTGGTGTCACCATTTACCCACAAGACGGTGTAGACGCAGACCAACTCATTCGTCATGCTGACCAGGCGATGTATGTCGCTAAGCAAGCAGGCAAGAATCGTTATCACCTGTTTGATACCGCATTAGATATCAAGATCAAAATTCAACAGGAAAGTATAACCAATGTTCGTTCCGCTTTGGGTCGAAGTGAGTTTGTGCTGTACTATCAACCCAAGGTGAATATGAACACTGGCGACGTGATAGGCGTAGAAGCTTTAATCCGCTGGCAACATCCTGAGCATGGTTTAGTCCCACCTTTAGATTTTTTACCGTTGATAGAAGGTCATGCCATTAGCCTAGAGCTGGGTGAATGGGTCATAGACACTGCATTGGCCCAAATAAGCCAATGGCGAAGCATGGGCGAGCGCCTTCCTATCAGTGTCAACATTAGTGCCTATCAATTACAACAAAATAACTTTGTAACTCGCTTAACAGCCTTGTTGGCAGCTCACCCTGAGGTTAATCCACACTATTTAGAATTGGAAATACTGGAAACCAGTGCGTTAAATGACATCGGCCAGGTACTCGACACTATGAATGCATGCCATGAGCTAGGCGTACGCTTTGCCTTAGATGACTTTGGTACGGGGTATTCATCACTCACCTATCTCAGACGCCTGCCAGCGTATTTGATTAAAATCGACCAGAGTTTCGTGCGCGACATGTTAGAAAGTGCCAACGATTCTGCGATTGTTGAAGGCGTGGTTAGTTTAGCTAAAGCATTCCAGCGTGAAGTCATTGCTGAGGGTGTAGAAACTATCGCTCATCGAGTAGCACTGTTGCAACTGGGTTGTGAGTTGGCGCAGGGTAATGGTATTGCTCGACCCATGCCTGCCGATGATATTCCAGAATGGGTATCTAGCTGGAAAACTGATGATTCTGGGCAGCTACTAAGCCCTATTGAGGCTGACTGAGTTCGACAGGATCATAGACAAGCCCTGTATTTTTCAGTGGTCTAAGATGATTATCTGTCCGAAGTCGGTTGCTGTAATCGTCGAGTTGTAGTTGAATATTTAACCCAAGCATTAGAAAAACGAAATATTGAAGTCATCTATGGTGTTCTCATCGCCGAGCGCGCCCGACTCATTAAAAACGAAGACGAGCTAGATTGTATTCGCTGGACAGTCGCGGTAGCCGAACACGCCGCGAGTAAGGTAAAGCGAGCACTGAACCAGGCGTGTCTGAATTGCAGCTCTGTGCGCTAATGAACGAAGCTAATCTGTCCAACAATGGCGACTGGCACGATGGGCGTATGTTGGCATCCGGCCCCGTATTAACCCATGGCTTCAAGAGGCATCAAGTTTAGCGAGTTAAAACAAAGGGTTTTTCCAGTGCCAGTGGAATTCCAACAAAATGCCTACCCATGCATTCTTTACGGTGTTGGTATGTGTGACGAATATCCGAACATCCATCCCATTTATCGATGGCCGCTACCTTATGACAAACTTCAGAGGCCGGCATGGTGGTATGTATCGAAAGCTACATGGGCGCAGCGGGCGAGAGAGATGAAGTCAAATTGGAAGAACAGGTAGTCATAACCGACGATGGCTATGAACTGATGACCCATTTCCCGCTTGAGGAAGCTTTACTGTAAAGTAATAATGTCGGCTGCAGAGTGAGAATATAACAAAAACGTTCGCAACAAAAATACATCAATTACGCTAACAACCGAATATATAAGTGGAGTCCTTGTATGCCTAAAATTTTAACTAAAATGCAAGTTAAACGGTTTCATGATGAAGGGTATTTGTCCCCTATCGACGTGATGTCCGAGCACGAGGCACAGGACTATCGCCGCCAACTAGAGGAAATTGAAAACGATTATCCCGATCACATTAATGCACAGAATCGTAACAACGCTCACCTCGTATTTCCCGCTCTAGATAAGCTCGCTCATCATCGAGTCATTGTTGACGCAGTGGAAGACTTGATCGGGCCAGACATCTCGTTATGGGGCAGTGTTCTATTCATTAAGGAACCTCAAACAGCAGGTTTTGTGAGTTGGCATCAAGATGCAACGTACATGGGCCTGAATCCGCATGATTTTGTCACCCCTTGGTTGGCATTAACGTCGAGCAATCTACAAAATGGCTGCATGAGTATGATCCCTGGTAGCCACAAAAATCATATCCGAAAACATCATGATACTTTTGAGGAAGCCAACATACTAACGCGCGGACAGACCGTAAAAGATGTCGATGAATCAAGCGCTGTTGATCTGATTTTGAAATCGGGCCAAATGTCACTCCATCACGCAGAAATCATTCACGGCTCACAGCCCAATTTGAGTAGGGATCGTCGTATTGGTTATGCCATGCAATCTTTTGTGTCGGCACATACGCGGCAGGTTTTGGGAGATAACTATTGGCTCCATATTCGAGGTGACAGCCCTCGTGAGAATAATATTGACCTGCAACGCCCAGCGTCCAACATGGCAGCGGAAGCCGTCGAGAGCCGAAAACGAGTCAACGATAATTGGGCCAAGATTTTGTATCAGGGCGCAGAGAAAAAGCGCGCATATTAGGTCACTTCTGTTTAATGCAGAACGCCCGAAGACTAATATTTTAAGTGAATCGGAATAGTGCTAAAGTGAGCAAAACGAAGGGCACAAAAAAACTAGCTAACACGGTAAATAACTATGACTGACAAACCCTTTAATCGAAGGAAATTCATTGCCTATTTGCTTTCGACGAGCGCTGTAGCACTCGTTGGCAATAGCCGTCTCGCCCACGCAAGCACATTGAAAAATACCCGAGTCGTGGTTATTGGTGCTGGTTGCTCTGGATTAGGTGCAGCACGTATGCTTGCCAACGAGGGGGCAACCGTAACCGTCATTGAAGGCAAACCAAACATCGGCGGGAGATTGCTTACTGATTGGTCTATGGGTGCGCCATTTGAAGTTGGTGCAGGCTGGATTCACGGCCCCGACGAAGATAATCCGACTCGACAGCTAGCGGATGCTGTCTCTGCTCAGTATGTCGTTACCGAGGATGACAATGCAGTCGTATTTGATTCCGATGGCGAAGAAATGGACGAGGATACGCTCGAAGATATAAACAAGGGTTGGTATAACGCCCTCGCACGTCTAGACAGTAACTTGGAATATAACAACACTCAGTCGCTTCGTGAGGCACTGTCAAACAAACTTGGCGATGAAGATTTCGAATGGGCAATGTCAGCCTATACGGAGTTCTCGACGGGTGGCTCGATAGAAAAATTATCAGCCCTCTTGCACGATGACGGCGAAGCCTTTGATGGTCCCGATGTGGTCGTAACAAGCGGATATGACGAGTTGTTAAAGCCACTTGCGAAAGGACTCAATATCAAACTATCCACCGTAGTATCCGAGATCAATTACTCGGATAAGGGGGCGATTATAAAAACCAATAACGGAAACTTCGATGCAGACTACGTGATATGTAGCGTACCGTTAGGTGTTCTAAAAGCAGACGCTATTAAATTTGTTCCTGCGCTTCCTTCATCTTACCAAAAAAGCATTAAAAAAATCGGCTTTGGCTCAGTCACCAAAATAGCCTTCAAGTTCGAAGATGCATTCTGGGATACTGATACCCAGTACTTCGGAATGGTCACTAAACCAAAAGGTAGGTGGAATTACTGGATGAGTTACCGAACATTCAGTGATGAGAACATACTGCTCGGCCTTAGCGTTGGAGACTATGCATTAGCTGCAGATGAAATGTCTGATACAGAAATCACTGAGGATGCACTAGATGTACTTCGCAACGTTTGGGAGGGCCATGTAGGAAAACCAATACAAATGTTACGTACCAGCTGGCGCACCGACCCTTTTTCACTAGGCGCTTATTCTTTTCCGACGCCCGGTGTAAACCGACGCCAGTTTGATGGCTTAGCTAAGCCGATTGAAGAACGCCTACTACTATGTGGAGAACACACTAACTTCAATTATCTAGCCACAACGCATGGCGCTTATCTCTCAGGTATTCGTGCTGCCGAGTACATTATAGACGATGCCTAGGGCTCAGTTTAGAAGTAATAGTAAATCATTGTGCGGGTAAGCCATTGGAGCCGAGGGAGGCTAAAAACTAACCTCGACCGTGGTCGTAAAGAAACGCCCCCGGTTTTTGACTAGTGATGCAATTCATAACGCATTAGGTAATCGTAAATCGTGTCATGGTTACGGCGATTTTTCAGAGCAAGTTATCGCGCAAAGTAGATGTTTACTGGTCCAACAAAGCTCACTTTAGACGCCTGCTCCACCAATTCATCGATCTGCAATTGGAAGTGACTATCCGCTAATTCTAACGGTAAAATCAGATCTATCTCGATCTGGCTATTGAGGTAGTGTAAACGAATGTCTTGTATTTTATCGCTGCAGTCAATGCTAGACCATTGACTAGCGAGCCTATCCAGTATTTCTTGGCGAGAAGGTAAATCTGTTACCCAATGATGGCTAAACTCAGTCAGTGGATCGACATGAATACCAACATCAATAATTTGGGGGAATTCTGTCTTTATTTGTTGTTCGAGTGAGAAAGCAATGTGGTGAGCTTCTGACACCGTTAGTCTTGGGTTAACGCGTATTTCGGCATCAATATAGCCCTGACCGCCCATTGACCGGGTTCTGAGGCTATGCACATCTTTAACGCTATCGTTTTTCTCAATGGCGTGTTGGATGTTGCTAACCAGCCCACTCTCAAGACTGGTATCGATGAGTTCGTCTAAGGCTTTACGAGCAAGCTTGTATCCTATAAAACTGATCATCAGTGCGACTATAGCGGCGGCGAGTGAATCCATGTATGGCACGCCCATTATTTGGGCAGCAATGCCACAAAGCACGATAATCGACGATAAGGCGTCTGACCTATGATGCCATGCGTTCGCTTCGAGCAAAGTTGAATGTAACCGTTTGGAGGCTTTCAGTGTGTAACGATATAGTCCCTCTTTAGATAAAATAGCGATGACAGCGAAACCTAAAGTGAAGGCTTCTGGCACGATTTGGTTTGACGAGATAATGCTGTTAAAACCACGGAAACCAATACCGACTCCGACCCCAATAAGAATTAGCCCTAGTAGCACGGAGGCAAGTGTCTCAATACGGCCATGTCCGTAGGGGTGTTCTTTATCAGCCGCCTTCGACGATTGGCGGGTAGCCAGTAAAACAATGAAATCACTACCCAGATCAGATAGCGTATGGATACCATCCGCTAGTAGGGCCTGAGAATGCCCCAGTAGGCCAGATGAAATCTGTAAAAAAGCCAAAAGCGCATTGACCAGCGCACCGATTAAAGTGACTTTTTTGGTAACTTGATGACGTTGTTTAGCTTTCATCCGCAGACTTTTCTACCACGAAGATGTACTCGTAATCAGATGAATCACTAGAAATGACAGTATGGTTATTGATTCGACACCAGGTTGGAATATCGGACATTGTGCCTGGGTCGGTACAGGTGATTTGAATTCGAGCGAACGTAGGTAGTTTTTTGAGGCTGTCTTGCAAGCGGATCACTGGTATAGGGCATAATAGTCGTCTCGCATCTATTTCAGTTATACGGTCGAGGGTCATGCCAGCAACCACTTTTTCGGTATTTCCTCAATCGATATCGGCTTAATATGTATCGTATGTGAGGTTTGATCAGGGTTACTAAAGAGCAGTTCAACTGATTTTTCATCGCGGCCCTTGCTGTATTTGGCCGTCATAGCACAAGCCAGCTCTATTTGTTGCTGGTTGAGCTTGCCGCCATCGACAATAGTGAGGGGCCCAGAATGGCTAATCGTTTTAATGGTTTGAAACTGTTTTTTGTAACCACTGAGAAATCGAGTTTCACCTTCTTCGCGTGCGATAACCAATTTGAAGGACGTCTCTGGACGGACATGACGCCCCACCTTTAGCAGCATAATGTCATCAAGTTCGTACCGCTTATCGCCTCGGTTTTTCCATAAATCTTGTAATTTCACCGAATAGTTAGGGTCGGTCAAAAAACAGCCGCCGCCTGCTGGATGGGCATAATCCTCAATCCCAAATTGGGCGGCTAAGGCCATTTGTGGCTTTCTTGAGCGTCCATTAATACTATGTAGTTTCTCGCGATCAACCCAGCCTTCTAACTCAGGCTTGGTTTCAGGCAGGTTGTGGGCGCATAAGGGGCGTAGCAACAAATCTTCAGCACCTGATTCGTCGGAGATAACTGGCATTGTACTTTTACGCTGAGACATTGGGCGTTGCCCCATGACTTCACCAGTAATGATGAAATCGAAATCATTTTCCTTAATCCATTCATGCGCCTTTTTAACCATGAAAATTTTACAATCTAGGCAGGGATTCATGTTAGCACCGTAGCCATGCTTTGGATTGATGACAACATCCTTATATTCCTCGACGACATCAACAATGTGGAGTCTGATGCCGAGTTCATCGGCCACCCACAGAGCATTATTGCGTTTAACTTTATCTTTATCTTGCTTGCGAATAGCATGGGTATGCCCTTCAACACAAAAGCCAGTGAAAAAGTTGATACCTTCGACATGAATGCCTTGGTTCTGGATTACCTTAGCGGCAAGTAATGAATCAAGCCCACCAGAGATCAGGGCGACTGCTTTATAAGTCATGGGAGATATGATCAGGTTCTGTAACAATGCCCAGTATACAGAACCTAAATAAGGAATATTAGAGGATTTATTTTGCTATTTAAACCAAGTGGGCCTTCTAGTTGCTGACGATCTTTTAAATCAATGCGTGAGGTCAGGCTAACTTTGTTATTTAATACACCGTACAAATCAGTTATATCGAAGAGCACTGCGATATCGCAGCAGGTATAGCCGACCTTAGTATTATCAAAAAGAATCCAATCAGATGCTCTGAATGGGTTAGAATTCTTTCTCCAATAGACATTCACAACGTGAAAGATAGAAGTAACTGATGACAGAAGAATTAAAAGTTGGTCAGGCGATCAGGAGTTTCGTACGCCGATCGGGGCGAATGACCCTAGGTCAAAAGGCAGCGACTAACAAGCAGTGGCCGCTGTATGGCCTCGACTACGAGATAACAGACGAGCGCGTTAGCGCTGCTATTCAGGGTTATGAATCAGTCATTCTAGAGATAGGGATTGGTAATGGCGATGCACTGATAGAAATGGCTGGCAACAACCCAGGCACTCTACATATTGGTGTAGAAGTACATCGGCCTGGCATCGGTAGATGTTTGAGTATTATCGACAAAAATAAATTGGCCAATGTGCGTCTAATTTCGCACGATGCGGTGGAAGTGATGCAGCATATGATTCCTGCACAATCACTAGATAAAATATTGCTCTTTTTCCCCGATCCTTGGCATAAAAAAAGGCATCATAAGCGTCGAATTGTAAAACAGGCATTTCGCGACCTTGCCTTTAAGTTGCTAAAGCCTGACGGTCATTTGCATTTTGCGACTGACTGGCAGAATTACGCAGAGTATATGGCGGAGGAGCTTTTATCCGATGAGCGTTTTTCGAATCGTGGCGATAGTGATGGTTTTGTACTGCGCCCTGACTACAGGCCTCTGACTAAATTTGAACAACGCGGATTAAAGCTAGGTCATGGTGTATGGGATTTGGTGTTTCAGAAAGCAGAGCTTTGAGGGCATAGGCTCAAGGGGAACTCTAAAAATGCACTTTTCCTGCAATTGCGGCGTGGCCTCGTGGTCCCTACTGTTGGTGCATAGTTACATGGATGTAACTAACTAGAACAATGCAGGCGCTATTGTCGAGGAGCAAAAACAGGGCGCAAAAAAATAACTATTTTTAAAGGCACCCTCAATAATTTAGAGAGGCCCACTAGTCAAAAAGGAAGTGCATCATGATCATCATCACGGTGAGAAATAAAATGCTCATGCCAATGCCTGCCTTCATAAAGTCGGGCACACGATAGCCCCCCGGTCCTTTGATCAATGCGTTGACTTGATGTGTCGGTAGTATGAAAGAATTAGAAGTGGCGATGGCGACGGTGAGTGCAAACACAGCAGGGTTGGCGTCGACACCGATAGCGATATTAACCGCAAGAGGCACTAACAAAACCGTTGCGCCTACATTCGACATCACCAAAGTAAAAAATGTAGCGAGCAAGGCGACTGATAGTTGAATCACCCAGACAGGCATGTCACCAACAACGAGCAAGGTCTGATCTGCAATCCATTTCGCAGTGCCGCTGGTTTCAACCGCGAGTCCAAGTGGAATCAAACTGGCCAGTAAGAACACAGTGCCCCATGACACCGATTTGTAAGCCTCATCGATTTTGAGCACACCGGAAAGAATCATACCAATAGCACCCGACATCAATGCGACTGACAATCGCAGGTCTGTAAACAGCACCATGAATAATGACAGGCCAAAAAACAGACCTGCCCAACCGACCTTATTAGGCCGAGATTCTTCACGCGGATATTCTGATGTAACAATAACAAAGTCACGATTACCCTCTAAATGGCTCAGCGCTCTCCAGGTGGTGTGAGCGAGCATGGTGTCACCGGCCTCTAACGGAATGTCGCGAATACTTTCTCCTTCGAATTGTGTTTCGCCATCTCGGTGAATGGCCACCATCGCTAGGCCGAAGGTTTTTCGCATCCAGACATCACGCGCACTTTTACCGATAAGTGAAGAACCTGGTGGGATAACAATCTCGGCAATACCGGCCTGATTGGCCGATAAAACCTCGGAAAATGCGCGTAAGCCTTTTTGAATCACCAATCCGTAACTATCAACGAAGTCCTTTAAATGAGCTGGAGAACACAGAACACCCAGAGTGGCGTCGCCGTCGATGTTAATGTCTCGTGATAAATCCCCTCGCCCAGCGCGCATACCAGCACTGGCAGCTTTCATGGCGATAATTCTAATTTTATTTTTGGACTCGATATCATCCAACACCTGTCCTGCTAACGGACTATCCTTTGGAACATTGACCTCGAATAGTGAATAATCAACCCCATAAACCTCTTGTAAAAACTCGCTTGAGCCAGCCACGTTAGCCGAGCCATCGGTCGATACATTCGGTAAAACATATTTACCCGCGACAATGAAATAAATGATGCCCGTGATCACTAAAGCAAGGCCAATCGGAGTCACCGAGAAAAGGCCCCAGCTTTCCATTTGTTGATCGGTTGATAGCGCGACGTTAGATGTGTCGATCAAGTCATTCAGTAAAATGAGCGGAGAAGACCCCACCATCGTCACCGTGCCGCCTAAAATAGCCGTAAAGCCCATTGGCATTAAAAGGCGCGACATAGCCAATCCTGACCGAGCCGAGATACGGCTAACCACAGGCATGAACAAAGCCGCAGCGCCAACATTTTGCATAAACGATGAAATAATACCGACCGTGCCGGAAATAATGGGAATGATCCGACCCTCCGTGTTGCCACCGATCTTCAAAATGAAACCAGCAACCTTGCCCATCATGCCCGTTTTATCGAGGCCAGCGCCAATAATCATAACTGCGATAATCGACATCACTGCGTTACTAGCAAAACCATCGAATAGGTGATCGGTCGAAACCAGTCCTTGCTCTAAGCCCATGATAGGTGCAAGCAAATTGGTTAAGCCAAGTAGCACCATGATGGAAATGGCGGTTTCATCAACACTGACGACTTCGAATGAAAAAAGATAAATAGTAAGGAGGAGTAATAAACTAACCCAGGCGATTTCAATGTTTGGGGTCGATACGATCAGGCCCCAGCCCAAACCAATAAATATCAGGCCTGCGATCCACTTAACATGATGAGATTTGTTTAATTTAAACAAGTTTTGTCTATAACCTCGCGAGACAAGAGTTTTAGTTTGGGAGTTAGTATTAGAACCGTTACGGCTCTGTAGACGAGTCGTTTAGTTCTAGACCATTCAGTCCTAGGCCTAGTAGTCCTAAGTAAGCAGCTTACACGTTTTCCGATGCTCATACAAAAGCTAGCAGCTATCAACTGATAGCCAAGAACATAAATCTGGGCCGCGATAAAATTTCAAAAAATGCTAAAATCGAGACATGAAAAGAATCGGCTACTCGGTTCAGGGCATTTTTAGAGATGCTCTTCAGTGAAAAATCGTCTGGATACATAACATGTCGAAAAAACATCCCGTTGTGGTTATTACCGGCTCGTCCGGTGCTGGAACGTCAACTGTAAAGAAAACCCTGATCTCGATTTTTCAACGCCAGAAAATTAATCCTGCGGTAATTGAAGGTGATAGCTTCCATCGCCACAATCGACAGGAAATGCAACGTCTGCAGGAACAAGCGTCGAGTGAGGGCGAGAACTTCAGTCAGTTTGGTGCTGGGGCCAATCAGTTTCAAAGGCTAGAGCAACTCTTCAAAAACTATGGTGAAACCAATCAGGGAGAGCAGCGTCACTATCTGCATAATGAAGAAGAGGTTGAGTGCCATAGCAAGCGGTTGGATGCAGCCTTCGAATCGGGTCAGTTCACCCCATGGGAACCACTTCCCTCCGACACGGACCTTTTGTTTTATGAAGGGCTGCATGGGCTGGTAAAAACTGAATTGGTCGATCTGCCGCGTTATGTCGACCTAAAAGTAGGGGTAGTGCCCGTAGTCAATCTAGAGTGGATACAAAAGATACACCGCGACAGTGCCGAACGGGGCTATAGCGAGGAAGCGATAGTCGATAACATCTTACGTCGGATGCCCGATTACGTGAAGTTCATAACACCTCAGTTTTCGGAAACCGATATCAATTTCCAGCGTGTCGCAACAGTCGATACCTCAAACCCGTTTGTTGCCCGTGACATTCCGACCCTTGATGAAAGTTTTGTTGTTATCCAGTTTAGAAATCCAGACATACGCCACACCGATTTTTCTAATTTGTTAAGCATGATCCAAGGCTCATTCATGTCGCGACGAAACACCATTGTCGTACCGGGTGGGAAAATGGGATTAGCGATGGAAATTATTTTCCCACCCATCATTGCTGACCTGATGGACCGTCGGCGGGCAAGCTAGCCAGTGCGACTGACAGACAGCCACTGCCACCTAGATAACGATCGATTCGATACAGATCGTGATCAAATCGTTGCTCGTGCAAAAGCCTGTCATGTCGACCGCATTGTAATACCTGGCACAACAGCGCAGCGATGGCAAAAAATAAAACAAGTGAGCGAACTGTACGATGTCGTATACCCGGCTTACGGCCTACACCCGATGTTTATGGAGTCGCATCAAGCGCAACATATCAGTGAGCTCGACGCTTGGATAGATCAAGAAAATCCCATTGCAGTTGGCGAATGTGGGCTTGATTTTTTTGTTGGCCGTGAAGATGAGATGCAACAGATAAAGATTTTCAGCGATCAGCTACAACTCGCTAAAAATCACGGCTTGCCAGTGATTATCCATGTCCGAAAAGCAATGGATCAAACCATCAGCCTACTCAGAAAATTCTCGCCGCTCACTGGCGTTATCCACAGTTTTGCAGGCAGCCAGCAGCAGGCCGATCAGTTAATTGATTTAGGGTTTAAGCTCGGCATAGGTGCGACGGTAGGTTTTGAGCGGGCCAAAAAACTACGTTCGGTAGTCGCCACAGTGCCTGACATTGCGTTATTGATAGAGTCAGATGCGCCAGATCAACCCGGTGCAAACCATCGGGGAGAGCGTAACGAGCCGGCTTTTGTTATTGAGCAACTAGCAACGATCGCTTTACTACGAAATGTATCTGAAGCCGAACTAGCGCAAACCCTGCTGCGCAATACGAACGATTTGTTTGGCTTTAAAGGCGACATTTAGACCCTGGCCACCACTAAAACTATGGTTCGATAACAAACGTTTCATCAACCCGTGATTTTTGAACCGACCCAGAGTCGAAGTGAGGATCATATCGAGGAAGGAAGCTTTGCTCGGTAAAACTAATGGTACCTTGATTCGAAAACCTGACCAGACTAGTGGCTCTTGTCCCATAATCAGGCAATTTAATAAAACGACTCGATAACCGTCGTTCCTTCTCTAGTGGAACACCCGTAGTCGGTAATTGTTCGTCAGGCGCTATTTGTTCGCTACTCATAATATCGAGGAAGGTATCATCTTCCGCATCAGTGCTAAGCGCCTGTTCGAGCTCGATTTTCCCTAGCGCTAACTTGGGCCAGGCTTCGTCAAAATAGCCGTTACTGACACCGTAAAATCCTGGTTTGAGTTTACGCATGCCAGGTTGACGGTTGGAATAGGACCAAAGCTCGTGGTTACCACCAGTGAGTGCCTCGCCAATCACTAAATTGAATCCAGCGTAATCGTCTTGCTGTGCGGCAATGCGTGCCAAAAACTGCCGTACCGACTCCGATCCAGTGAGAAACTCCCGAGTTAAATCGCCTCGTGAACGCTTACTTATTTGCTTTCGACCGGGTTCTCTAACATTGGTCACAGCCGCGAACCGGCCTTGTTTGTTCACCCCCATCCAGGTGCCTTGCGCTTCTAAATCTCTCCCACCGAATGTGTTAGGCGAATCGTCCCACCAATGTGCGGCACGAGTCGGGCGCGCGTAAAACTCGTCCCGATTCGAAATAACAATTAGCGGGTAGCCTTCACTTTGCTCAAAAGCAAATAGTATTAAACACATGAGCGGTGGATATTAGGTCGCTAGTTGATCAATTTCTGGCAACGGTTCGTGTTTTATTGCGGCTTCGAAAGAGCTAAGTCGCTTATACACAGACAGTAAATCTACAATGATCGTCCACGAGTTCACCAGATATTGAAACGAACTACTGACCTGCCCAAAGGCAGTCAAAATTTGTTGCAATATGCCGAATGTAATTGCACCTACCGCAATAGTAGGTATGAGCAAGATATAAACGAAAATATTATCAGCTTGCAGATAAAGCATGCGAGCGACATTGAAATACATATAGTGAAAATATAAACGGAAGTAGTTTTTGCGTACGTTTGTAAATAGCTCGACAAGCGTCGGTGGTTGCGCGCGCTCAGGGTTGTCCTCGCCATAAACCAGTTCTTTTCTAAACGCGGCTTCTACTCGTTGGTTTTTGAATTCGAGACCCGGTAGTTTAATCCCCACCGTTGCCAACAATCCGGTGCCAAAAATAGCCCACAAGATAGCCGCGACAAATAATGGATGAGGGATAACACCGACGATTGGTAGCTCGTTAACGTATTCAGACAGCACCCAAAGTACCGGTAGAAAGGCAAAAAGCGTCATCACCGCATCGACAATAGATACGCCCAAACCTTCCATTATCGACGCAAATCTCATGGTGTCCTCTTGGATACGCTGTGATGCACCTTCGATATGCCTTACCTGCGCCCATTGTGCCGTGTAGTAATCGTTCATCGCGTTGCGCCACCGAAAAATAAAGTGGCTCACAAAAAAACGTGTGGCCACGTACAGAAATATCGCCAGAAAAGCGATCTCCGCAAAAATGACAATCAGGTCAAGTAGCTCGCTGGAAAACGATGTAACCAGTTCATCGGCTCGAACGGTCTCCTCGGCGTCTGGTGTCTTTAGTGCTTTCTGTACTAGGTCAAAAAACGGCCTGCGCCAATTATTAATCGCAACCGATACCTGCACAGAAAAATAGGTAGAGAATAAAACAAAAGCTGAGCCAACAATCGACCACCATTGCCACTCATGATTCGCTACTCGAAACCAAAACGCGGAAAACAAAGCAGTGCATACAAAATAGTAGCCATAAAATAACAAGAAAGAATCGGTAACAAAATGACCAAGGCCGATGACTGGTTTTGAGTCGGATAGGTCTAAACCGAAAAACTCACCGATCTGAACATTGAAGCCATACCAGATAGCGCTGCAAATCCCGGCGTAAATCACGACGGAGAGAAAGAATAACTTAGGGTTGGGAAAGAAAGACTTAAACATAGTTTGGGGCTCCGTACTTAAACAGGATGGGATTCAACTGACGTATAACCGCAGTTTTAGTGAGCATCGATGACTAGGCTAGTGAAAAAGAGCGTAGTTTAATGTGCCAGCTCATGAAAGTCACTGAGGTAGCGAGGGGCTCGGGACTAACATTAAAATAATTGTCTCCGGCAATGCCTAACCTATCAGAAAAATTTATCAATTTAGCTGTAATTAGGGCTTGACATAATAAAGATATACACCGCCAGCCGGGGTGGTTCATATATTTTCTCATTCGGCTGTTTGGTGGGCCTATGCAAATGGCGACATAGCGTTTAAGTGTTTGATAAATAAACAAAAAAAATTAAATGGCGACAATTTGAGCAATTTAACAAAAAGTGAGTGTTGATGCGGCTTCTGGCATTGTATTTACATTTCATCCACAGAGTTATCCACAGAAAATGTGGATAACCAGATTTATCCTGATTTCTTAGTAAGTTAGCTCACATAGACTAGAAACTTGATTAGAAAAACGCGCTATCCGGCCCTAGGATTTTGTGTGTATTTATATAACAGATGGACAAAGTCATTCCCGTGGCCTACGGATAAAGTATCATGGCGGCGCATCGCTCATCCTCGGATCTTAAAAATTGTCGGACAAACCCTTAAGTCATTTTGCCTCCTTCGTAATCGCGATACCCTTGTATCGGGTATTCGATTATGCAGTGGAGCCAATTGACTCACCTAGTAACCTCCCAATCGGTGGTGATGTCACCCATATCGGCAAACGTTTCCGTCTACCCTTCGGTAGCGGCAACAAAATAGGCCTGTTTTTGAACTCGATAGATGATTCGTCTGTCGCAGCTGAGAAAACCAAACAAGTACTTGAATGCCTCGACGATACGCCTGTTTTATCCGAACACATGATGGCGCTGGCGCGTTGGATGGCAAACTATTACCTACAGCCGCTCGGCGAAGTCATGTTCCAGTGCTTGCCAGCCCATCTGCGTAGCGGTAAAAGCGAAAAGCCCGAGCGGGTTAAGTACTGGCATGTGCAAACCACTGATACTGATTTGTACGACGCCATTCGTCGTCGCTCACCCAAACAATTCGAAATGCTATTGGCTATAGAGCAATCAGTTGGTGGTTTGAATGCCGCGCAATTGAAGCAAATCAATAGCGGTTGGACGGTCCTGATCAAAGCTTTAGAGCTCAAACAGGCCATTCGGTGGGATTACTCGAAACCAGAAATTAGTGGCGCCACATTGGAGGAAGCGCCGCAATCGAGTGCTGATCAGTCGCAGGTGCTCACACAACTCAAAACCAGACTCGACATTTTTTCAGTCCATTTACTCGATGGCATTACAGGCAGTGGTAAAACTGAGGTATATTTTCATCTGATCCAATGGCAATTAGCCCAGCACAAACAGATTATTTATCTGGTGCCAGAAATTGGTTTGACCTCACAGCTGGTCGAGCGGGTACGTCGCCGTTTCGGCGAGCAATTTGCTATTTCTCACTCGGGCCTTACCAATCGTCAGCGTTATTTGGCTTGGGAGAAATTTAGAGCCGGTGACGTCAATATCATGCTGGGCACGCGTTCTAGTCTGTTTTCTCAGAGTGATCGGTTGGGTTTGATTATTATCGATGAAGAGCATGATAGTTCTTACAAGCAGGTCGATGGTATTCGTTATCATGCGCGTGATGTTGCCATCAAAAGAGCACAAATGCTCAATATCCCAATTGTACTCGGCACTGCAACACCCTCTTTGGAGAGCCTAAATAATTGTGATCGAGAACATTATTTTTACTATCAGTTATCGCAGCGCCCGACTCGACATGCACCGCCCAAAATTGAGTTAGTCGACACCAGCAATGTGAAACTGGTAGCAGGCTGCTCGCCTTATCTACTAAAGAAGATAGATTGGCATTTAGAGCATAAGGGGCAAGTATTGCTATTTTTAAACCGGCGTGGATTCGCACCCGTCGTCATGTGTCATGAATGCGACTGGCAGGCCAGCTGCGCCCATTGTGATTCGAAGCTCACGCTGCATCATCGCATCAATACCTTGTTATGCCACCACTGCGGTCATCGTCAAGCGATGCCATTAGCTTGCCCGAAATGTCAGCAGCCGGATATCAAGCATTACGGCATTGGCACTGAGCAGCTAGAGCAAGGTATTGGGTGGCGCTACCCAGACACGCCCATCATTCGCATAGACCGTGACACGATAGCGTCACGTGAAGAATTCGCCAATCGATTGGCGCAAATTCAAAGTGGCGAGCCCTGCATTATTATCGGCACCCAAATGATTGCCAAAGGGCATGATTATCCGTCCATCACCTTAAGCGCAATGCTCGACGCGGATCAGGCGTTGTTTAGTGCTTCGTACCGCGCCAGCGAACAATTGGTGCAAATGGTGTTTCAAGTGTCGGGCAGATCAGGCAGGGGCGAGGTTAAAGGCGAAGCGCTGTTACAAACGGCCTACACAGATGATCCAATGATGCAATCACTCGTCAATCAAAACTATCGAGATATCGCAACGACCATACTGCAAGGGCGCAAAACAATCGGTTTTCCGCCTTATGCGCGTGTGGTCATGTTTCGAGCCGATGCAATGACCCTAAGTGAAGCGATGGAGAAGTTGGCAGAAATAAAAAAAGGGCTGCAAACCAGCGCCCACCTCAAGCAGCTCAACTGCATTGGCCCTATCCCCGCATTAATGACCCGTCGAATCGGGCGATACCGAGCGCAACTATGTCTGTTTAGTCAGGATGCAGCGAAGCTCCGAGCCGCTTTGCGCGAGACAATGCCAACCCTGCAATCAGTCAAAAACACATCGACCGTAAAATGGGTTATCGATGTCGATTCATTTGATATTTGAGCCTCATACCCGCGTTACTTTTGCTCAGTCGATGTGTCACCTAGCTGGGCCTTCAATCGAAACAATCGTTTTATCTCCAAGCTTCATGCTTAACGTAACTTTATTTAGCATAGGCCAAGAGTAAGTCAAAATAACATCAGCATTTGCCCTGTGCAAAGGCTGTGAAAGCTAGCTTGGATGCCAGTAAGGGCGACAATGCTTTGTGTCGCGTTTCGGTAATCTGTAGTCGCGAAGATGTAGGATTAATCAAAGCGTAGTGTCTAGTATGCTCCCACTTATAGAATTTTTGCTCGCGGGAGTTTTTTGCATGACCGATATAGATGATGACTACGAAGATGATCTGGACCTTTCAACTTTACCCGATGATGAGCTTGTCGAGCAGATGCACGATGATCTTTACAACGGCCTGAAAGAAGAGATCGCCGAAGGCACAGATATTCTTCTAGCACGTGGCTGGAGCGCTAATAAAGTCTTAACCGACGCACTAGTCGCTGGCATGACCATTGTTGGTATCGACTTCCGTGATGGTATTTTGTTTGTGCCAGAAGTTCTGATGTCGGCTAACGCAATGAAAGCTGGCATGGCCATTTTGAAGCCATTGTTATCTGAGTCAGATGAGCCAACCGCTGGCAAAATGGTTATCGGAACAGTCAAAGGCGACATCCACGATATCGGCAAGAACTTGGTTTGTATGATGATGGAAGGCGCTGGATTTGAAGTCATCGACCTCGGTATCAATACGCCAGTTGAAAGATACCTCGCTGCACTCGAAGAGCATAAGCCCGAAATACTCGGCATGTCCGCTCTATTGACGACAACCATGCCTTACATGAAAGTTGTCATCGATACCATGAAAGAAAAAGGTATTCGCGACGACTACATTATTCTGGTCGGTGGTGCGCCATTGAATCAAGAGTTTGGTGATGCCGTCGGCGCTGATGCTTATTGTCGTGATGCAGCGGTCGCCTCTGAAACAGCCAAGCAGCTAGTAGCTGAATTTCGCGCGCGCTAAGTTAGTGCCAGTGGATTTGGGTGCCAATTTGAAATGGACAAAAACGCCTCAATCCTGGTAATAACCTGTGCTGCAGTTGCACGTGAAGTCAATGACATAAAAAAACTAGGTCAGTGGTCGCAGATGGATCTGCAAAGCATTACCGCTGACCTGCATGTCACTCCCGAAAAAATCCCCCAGGCTGTTGCGGATAAGATCGACAAGGCACGTGATGCTTACGATCATATCTTTGTTGCCTATGGTGATTGTGGCACCAGTGGCGAACTAGACAAAGTGCTGGAGCAGCGTGGCGTGAGCCGGTTGCCAGGTGCACATTGTTACGACTTTTTGGCCGGTGAAGAAACCTACGCTAAATTGCAGGATGAGGAGCCCGGGACATTTTATTTGACCGACTTTCTAGCCCAGCATTTCCAGCGTTTGGTGATAGGCACGCTGGGAATAGATAGGCACCCAGAACTACTGGCGATGTATTTCGGTAACTACACCCGATTGGTGTATTTGGCTCAAACTGACTCGGACAAGCTGACTGACTCAGCGAGGCTGGCTGCAGAGCAACTTGGTTTGCGATTCGAGCGAATATTTACCGGTACTGGAGAAATGGTACCTGCGCTTGATGCCGCGATGGAAAAGGCAATGCGCTCAAGGTCGGAGGGTAGCCCGAGAATGGCTAAGCCAGCATGATCAAGTCGGGCATCGGGAAGCTAAAAATTGTTTTCTGGCGGGACATTCCTGGTCAGGTGGTGATTCGCGACAGACGACGTAGTACGCGGTTGCGATTGTCAGCAAAGTTTATGCGTGCAATAGAACGAGCCGCTTATCGGCTGAAAAAGCATCAGAAAGATGTTTGGTTTGATCCCTGGCATGATGTTGACCAGCCTTTTATGGGCGATATCAACGAACAGGGACGGTTACTAGTAGAGCATATCGAACAGCATTATTCAGACGCTGTTCTTGATCAATTAAGTCGTGCGAGCGGTAAAGACGAGCGCAGGGTGATTTCGTAGTTGGAGATGAAATAGTGTACTCAGTGCGTCAATGGTCCGTGACACATTCCCGAAACATGGGGAAGTTTTACGACCTGTTTGAATCAGCTTTATTCAAGCTGCACCCTCTATTCAATGCCATTGGATACGAGCGTTTGGAAAAACCAGCACGGGTTCTCGAACATGCCGTCAAAGGCTTCCTATTTGATTGCCAAATGTGTGGCCAATGTGCCCTCAGTTCGACTGGGATGTCATGCCCAATGAACTGCCCAAAAAACCTACGCAATGGCCCTTGTGGTGGCGTGCGTCTCGATGGCCACTGCGAAGTAAAGCCCGAAATGCGGTGTGTTTGGGTTGAAGGTTGGCGTGGCAGCGAGTCAATGCAAGATTCAAACGCTATCCGTCAGGTTCAAATTGCAGTCGACTTTAGCCTCAAGGGCAGCTCGTCTTGGTTACGTGTTACGCGCAAAAATGCAGAACAAAAAGCTCTGCGCGATCAGGCTATCGAGGTCTCATCATGACCGCTTATGACGAGAACCACCCTGGACACCCATTACCGGTAAAAGAAGGTCATCTGTCGCGTGGGCGTTTTGAGCGTGTGTTAAGAGCGGGTCACTTTGCAGTCACTGCCGAGCTGGCACCACCAGACTCCGCGCTAGCGACTGACGTTTACGACCGAGCAAAAGTATTTGATGGCTTCGTTGATGGCATGAATGCAACGGATGGTTCTGGTGCACACTGCCATATGTCGAGCGTCGCTATGTGCGCGATACTGACTAGTGCGGGTTACTCACCTATTATGCAAATTTCCTGTCGGGATAAAAATAGAATCGCAATTCAGGGCGACGTACTCGGCGCGGCAGCCATGGGCGTTAGCAGTATGCTGTGCCTCAGTGGTGATGGCGTGCAAGTGGGTGATCACCCAGAAGCGAAGCCAGTTTTCGATTTAGACAGCATGTCATTGCTCGAAATTATTCGCGGCATGCGTGATAAATCGGAGTTTCTGAGCGGGCGTAAAATAACGTCTCCGCCTCAAGTTTTTCTAGGTGCGGCGTCCAACCCTACCGCGCCACCCATTCATTATCGTCCTGATCGACTGGCCAAAAAAATTGAAGCAGGTGCGGACTTTGTTCAAACTCAGTATATTTATGATATCGCTCAATTTAAAACATTTATGGCCAAATCAAGAGATCTTGGTTTGATTGAAAAGTGCTTTATTTTGCCCGGTGTCGGACCATTGGCATCTGCCAGAACTGCCAATTGGATACGAACCAACGTACCGGGCATTGATATTCCAGATGCCATTGTTGACCGACTTGCGGGAGCAGAAAATCAAAAGCTGGAAGGCCAGAAAATATGCATCGAACTGATCCAGCAATTGCGCGAAATCGAAGGTGTCAGTGGCGTCCATGTCATGGCCTATCGACAGGAAGAAGCAGTCGCCGACATTATTCAGCAATCGGGTGTACTAGGTGATCGTAAACCTTGGTATCCGGGTTGTGATGTACCGGAAAAAGAAGTACAGGCAAAAATTGCCTAGCCTGTTGCCAGCTCTATGCAAATACATATTCACTATTTAACTTTCGTATTTTAACAACGAACACTTTTTGAGGAACACACTATGACCGAGACGGTCCTAAGCTCAGCCACCAAAGAACTAGTCATCGGTTTCGACCGACCATTCGTTATCATTGGTGAGAGAATTAACCCTACTGGCCGTAAAATCATGGCCGAAGAGATGAAAATTGGCGACTACAGCCGGGTAGAATCTGACGCCCTGGCGCAGGTTGCGGCTGGCGCACACATGCTCGACGTCAACGCTGGTATTCCATTGGCCGATGAGCCACGTATTCTTGCAGAAGCAATCCAGCTGGTTCAGCGTTTGACCGATGTGCCATTAAGCATCGATTCGTCGATTATCGATGCGCTTGAGGCGGGATTGGCCGTTTATCAAGGTAAGGCTTTGGTAAACTCAGTGACTGGCGAAGACGAGAGTCTAGATCGCGTATTGCCACTGGTAAAAAAATACGGAGCGGCGGTTGTTGCTATCTCAAACGACGAGACCGGTATATCCGAAGACGTTAACGAGCGTTATAAAATAGCCAAGAAAATCGTAGAGCGTGCCTCTGATTATGGTATCCCGGCCTGTGACGTTGTTGTTGATCCATTGGTAATGCCCATTGGTGCAATCAACTCGGCAGGACGAGAAGTGTTAAAGCTGATCCACCGCTTGCGTACAGAACTGAAGGTAAATACAACCTGCGGCGCGTCAAACGTCAGCTTTGGCTTACCCAATAGAAACGGCTTCAACGGTGCATTCATCAGTATGGCTATTCAGGCCGGTATGACCTCAGCGATCACCAATCCATTGCACGCAGAAGTCATCAGCGCGAGCCTCGGGGCCGACGTAATGATGGGTAAAGACCCAGACTGTACCCGCTGGATTAAGCAATTTCGCGAGCCACCAGCCGAAGGCGCAATTGTTCGTGGTTCTGGCCGCAGAGGTCGAAGAGGTCGGGGCTAACATAAAAGACTGCTAAAGGTAGCAAAGCATGAGTGAAGAAGAAGTAAACGTATTATTCATGCCTTCGGGCTTGCGCGGGCAGGTACAGACAGGCACAACTGTCTTGCAGGCCGCGCAACGCCTAGGTGTTGATCTCGATTCAATCTGTGGTGGGCAAGGTAAGTGTCGCCGCTGTCAGGTTTTGCCGCAGGAGGGTGAGTTTTCCAAACACGGTATCATCTCGCGTGCTGAGCATCTATCTGGACTGACTGAAACCGAGCGCTATCTTCAAAGCAAAAACCGCCTCAAAGATGGTAAGCGACTCGGTTGTAATGCTCGAATTCTGGGTGATCTGGTGGTCGATGTGCCAGAAGAAAGCCAACAACACAAACAACACATCACCAAGGCCGTTACTGCCTACGATATTCAAGTTCAACCAGCGCTACGTCTTTATACCGTAACACTGCCCGAGCCGGATATGCATGCCCCAATCTCGGACAAACGTCGTTTGCAAAATGCACTGGCAAGTGATTTTGAACTGCCCATTATGGATTGCGAGCTATCACAGTTAAGACTCCTACAAAAAGCACTCCATAAAGCAGACCGGCAAGTGACAGCGGCGGTATACCAGCACCAGCAAATAATCGGCATATGGCCCGGCGAGAAAAAGGTGGCCTATGGTCTTGCCATTGATCTTGGTTCTACCACCATTGCAGCTCAGCTATGTGATATGAACACCGGCGAAGTTGTCGCCACCGCGGACACCATGAACCCACAAATTCGTTTTGGCGAAGATTTGATGAGCCGCGTGTCCTACGTCATGATGAACGAAGGCGGCGACGTGGCAATGACCAAAGTCGTGCGCGAAGCATTTAATCAACTCGCCAGTCGAGCAGCAAAATCGGCCGGTATCCAACTGGACGAAATCCTCGATCTGGTTGTTGTTGCCAACCCGATCATGCATCACCTGTTCCTTGGGATAGACCCGACTCCACTAGGTACCGCGCCTTTCACGCTGGCAACAGATCAAACCACGATTATCCGAGCATCGGATATCGATCTCAACTTGCACCCCGAAGCCCGCGTTTGTATTTTGCCCTGTATCGCTGGTCATATTGGTGCAGATACCGCTGGTGTAATTTTATCCGAGCGGCCCGATCTGTCTGAGGAATACGTTTTACTGGTAGACGTCGGCACCAATGCCGAAATCGTACTGGGCAATCGAAATCGATTACTTGCCGCATCAAGTCCTACAGGTCCCGCATTTGAAGGCGCGCAAATCACCGCCGGACAACGTGCTGCACCGGGTGCCATCGAGCGCGTGCGCATCGACCCCGTAACACTTGAGCCAAGGTTTCGAGTGATTGGTTGTGATGTTTGGTCAGACGACCCAGAATTTGCAGAAAAAAGCGCCAAGATCGGTGTTAGCGGTGTCTGTGGATCCGGCATTATCGAAGTGGTTGCCGAAATGTACCTCGCGGGCATTATCGATCAGGATGGCGTTATCGGCCTAGTTGACGGCAAGGACAATAGCCGCGTTGTACTCGATGGACGAACCTACTGCTACGTGCTACACGACGGCGATAAAACACTGCGCATCACGCAAACAGATATACGAGCAATTCAACTGGCCAAGGCAGCATTGCACGCAGGCATTCGGTTATTGCTCGACTATATGGGCATTAGCAAAATTGATAAAATCGGTCTAGCTGGCGCCTTTGGTAGTCATATTGATGTCAAATACGCCATGGTTCTTGGCCTGATTCCCGATTGTGAATTAGATAAGGTCGGCTCAGTCGGTAACGCCGCAGGCACTGGCGCGCGAATTGCGCTGTTGAATTTCCCATCACGCCTCGAAATTGCCGAAATTCTGCCCAAGGTAGAAAAAATCGAAACCGCCCTCGAACCCAAGTTCCAAGAATACTTTATCGAAGCGATGGCCTTACCGCATAAAACCGACCCCTACGAAGAGCTGTCAAAAGTCGTAACGCTGCCACCACTAAAAGCGAAAGCAGAAGGTGATGGGCAGAATGATCGAAAACGCGGTGCACGTGGTCGGCGTCGAGCTACGGTCTAGAAATCTGTCAGAGTCTACTTCTATTGAGCAGTAGACTCAGCGTTGAGACCGAGTCTCCAACCTAATGCAAAACAAAAATATTAAACAATGGATATTAATCACCGGCGCGCTATTCGCGATGAGCGCAGTCATGATCGGAGCGTTTGCAGCACACGGATTAAAGCAGCTATTGGACAGCCATGCGCTAAGCGTAATCCAAACCGGCGCCAAATATCAAATGTATCACGCCCTCGCATTGCTAGTGCTTGGAGTCATGTCAACCATCCCGCAGTTTTCAACCCTATGGCTAAATCGAGCAGGCGCAGCCTTTACGCTAGGTATTATCCTTTTTAGTGGGTCGCTATACTTACTAGCCATTACGGATGTTAAATGGTTAGGCGCAGTTACCCCACTAGGTGGATTAACATTTATTCTGGGCTGGGTGATGCTGATTATTAGTGTCCGTAAGGGTGATGTTTGAACTGACCTTTAATCATTGGGTTAAAGGCCGGTCTTTGATGTCAATTTATGAGTGTCCATCAAGATTTGGAAAGCGGCACTGATCTTGTTGGCGGTGAGGCACGAACCCCAACTATTTTAACAGCCAATAAAGTTCTTTTTTATTAGCAAGGTGATTAGTAAGGTGATGTTGTTACGATCAACCGTTAGTCATTACCCTTAATATTGAAATACCGCTAAGGTCATGGGTTTTTGCTGGATGGTGTTACAATAGTATCATCTTCAAATTGCCTAATTATCATGGAAGCTCTTCAGCCTTATCACGTTGTCATAGTGGCAATAGCCAGCGTAGCCTTACTCGTGACTTTACTCACAGTCCGTTTCCGCAGCGTTCAAAATGTAGCCGCGTTAAAAAATGAGGCTTTATCGGAATCGAATCGACAATTTGAAACCGAACTCGCACTAACGCAGCAACGCCATCAACAATCCCAGCAATTAAGTCAGGAGTTGAAGCAAAGCCTCGAAACCGAACGCGCGCAGATACGAGAATTTCAGCGCCTGCTGACTGAATCCGAAAAGAAAAGTCTCGAATTGAAAGGTGATCTACAGAAGGAGAAAGAACTAAGCGATCAGAAGCTTGAACAGGCTGAGCAAAACAAAAAACAACTTAAAATTGAATTTGAAAATCTAGCTGGGAAAATTCTTGATGAAAAAGCCAAAACGTTTAATCAGAATAGCCAAGCCACAATCGAAACATTACTGAAACCGTTTCGCGATCAGATAGACGGCTTCCAGAAGAGAGTCAACGAAGTGCACAGTGACTCGATCAAAGGCAATTCAGCCATCGAAGCTGAAATCAAAAAAGTGTTAGAGGCCGGTTTGAAGATGGGCGACGACGCAAAGAACCTGACATCGGCATTAAAAGGTGATTCACAAAAACGCGGTGGCTGGGGCGAAGCACAGCTTGAACGTACTTTGGAAATGAGTGGCTTGATATCGGGTGCTCACTTCGAAAAACAGTCCTCATTTAAAGATGCAGACGGTAATCGAAAGCAAACTGATTATTTAGTTAATGTGCCTGGTGGCAAACAGATTATTATCGATAGCAAAGTATCTCTTGTTGCTTATGACCGTGTCGTTGCAGCAGAAACGCCAGAGGCACAAGCCCTCGCCTTAACCGAACACGCGAACTCGGTAAAGCGACATATCGACGACCTATCAGGCAAGGACTATACCAACCTGATCGGAATGCGCAGCCCCAATTTTGTGCTCATGTTTATGCCGATTGAACCCGCTTATATCGAAGCGCTAAAATTTGAGAAAGACCTATTTAACTACGGTTACGAACGAAATATTGTGCTGGTATCGCATACCACGTTGATTCCAATTCTGCGCACGGTAGCCAATTTGTGGATGATTGAACGCAGCAATACAGAGGCACGAGAAATTGGCGAAAAAGCGGGTGATATTTTTAATCAGGTCTGCGAAGTCGCGATTCGGATGAAAAAGCTGGGTGCCAATTTAAGTACGACTTCGAACACGTATAATGATGCACTCAAGGCAATCGTGGGTCGGCAGGGCTTGCACGGTAAAGTCGAACGATTTGAAAAGCTATCGAACAAGGTCAGTAAGTCGATGCCAGAGCTAGAACCACTGCACAATGACCTGAATCACGAATCGATTGAATTGATAGCTGAGGCTGTTAGTGAGGATCCCAGCATCACCCCACTAAAGGGTCTCTCTAAAACGCCTGAATAATAACGACGATTGAAAAGCAAACCGTTAGCCCTATTTAGCAGTAACATTACTACGCACTATTGTGCGATATTTGAGACAGTCAGAAAAATATGAAGTATCAGGATTATTATCAAGTTTTGGGCGTCGATCGTGACGCTGCTACCGCAGACATCAAAAAAGCCTATCGCAAACAGGCCAGACGATACCATCCCGACGTGAATAGCGAAGCCAGTGCCGAAGACATGTTCAAGCAAGTCAATGAAGCTTACGAGGTATTAAAAGACACCGAAAAACGTCAGGCCTACGATCGATTTGGAAGCGATTGGAAGCACGGTAATGAATTTAATGGTGGTGGTCATAGCCGATCGGGCGGCGGTTTCAGCGGCGGCGAATACAGTGATTTTTTTGAATCCATTTTTGGTGGTAATGGTCAGCAAGGTAGGCAGAGACAAGCACCGCCAAAAGGCGAAGACCAACATTTGAAACTCGATATTTCTCTGGAGGAAGCTTACCTCGGCGGATCGAAAACTATCCAGTTCAGCCGAAAAGCACCGAATGCCGACAAACGCACAAGCCCAGAACTGAAAAAGTTAAAAATAAATATCCCAAAAGGTGTTTCGACAGGGCAGAAAATTCGTCTCGGTAAGCAGGGCTACGAGAGCGAACACGATGGAGAAGCAGGCGATCTTTATTTGGAAATGATTATTTTGCCTCATCGAAAGTACAAATTGGAAGGCAAAAATATCAACCTGCGGTTGCCGCTAACTCCCTGGGAAGCAGCGCTGGGCACCACGCTTAAAGTACCCACATTAGATGGCGAAGTTGGGCTTAAAATTAAGCCAGGGATGCTATCAGGACAGAAGATTCGCCTAAAAGACAAAGGCATGCCAGGTGGCGACCAAATGGTCGAGGTGATGATTCAAACGCCACCAGCCGATAGTGACGAGGCACAACAATTCTATAGTGACATGAAAAAACAGTTTGATTTCAATCCGCGTTCTTCTTAGATAGGGTAAGCCAAGTGATGGAGAAAACACTACTAATACTAGCTCTATCGACCTGGCTCACCGTGGTATCGGCATCATTACCTGTCGCAGTGGGCGGACAGGCATTGCCCAGTCTGGCTCCAATGTTGGAAAAAGCAACGCCAGCGGTCGTCAACATAGCAACCCGGGGCAAAACAAACCAACGGCAACAATCTCCACTCTATAATGACCCTTTCTTTCGACGGTTTTTTAACCTGCCGCGTGTCGAAGGAATACAAGAAACCAAAAATCTGGGGTCTGGCGTAATCATCGATGCTAAGAACGGTTATGTGCTGACCAATAATCACGTTATAAAAGACGCCTACGAAATTACCGTGACGTTGACTGACGGACGAGAACTGAAGGCTGATATTATTGGCAGCGATCCGGACACCGATGTTGCCGTCATTCAAGTGCAAGCCGATAACTTGACCGAATTACCCATAGCCGATTCAGGCCAACTGCGCGTTGGCGATTTTGTCGTAGCGATTGGTAATCCCTATGGCTTAGGCCAGACCGTTACCTCTGGAATTGTCTCGGCGTTAGGCCGGTCAGGGCTGGGACTAAAATCGTTCGAAGACTTTATTCAAACCGATGCATCCATCAATATAGGTAACTCAGGCGGCGCCCTGGTGAACTTACGAGGCGAGCTAATCGGTATCAATACCGCCATTTTAAATGGTGGTGGTGCATCAGCAGGGAGCATAGGTATTGGTTTTGCTATCCCGATAAACATGGCGCACGGCATTATGTTACAGCTAGTCGAGTTTGGGCAGGTGCAACGCGGCAGGCTCGGAGCCCAAGGCCAAGACTTAACGCCAAAACTCGCACAGGCCTTTGGCGTGTCTCTAACCAGCGGATTTATCGTCACCCAGATCGAAAGTGGTTCTCCTGCCGAAAAAGCAGGCTTAGAAATAGGCGACGTTATTACATCAGCCAACGATAAAAGAATTCGTTCATCGCAGGAGATGATTAACCTCGTTGGTCTATTACGAATGGGTCAATCAATGGATGTAACTCTATTTCGGCAGGGTGAAAAACGTCAATTATCGATCGTCATTCAACCAATCGAAATAGCGATGCTCGAAGGAAAGCATCTATTAGAAGAACTGACAGGCGCCGAAATTGGTCAGATGAGTGGATCGAGCCTGAAATACGGTATGGTCACTTACCTGCAAGTGCTAGAAATAGAAAACGGTTCACCCGCATGGCGAGCAGGCATAAGAGAAAGTGATATCCTGTATTCAATCAATCAGCAATTAATACCAACATTCGAAAAAGCGCTGGAAACCATTAGCAATCATCAGGGTAGCATGGCCCTCAATATTCGGCGTGGCAACAGAGCGCTGTACTTGGTCATCAAATAGGCAAAATAATGAGTAAACTAACGCATTTCAACGAGTCGGGCGAAGCCCACATGGTCAATATTGGTGATAAGAAAATAACAGCGCGCCGAGCGGTAGTGAGTGGTCATATCAGCATGGAGCCGGCGACGCTGGCACTCATTACCGAAGGAAAACACAAAAAAGGTGATGTACTAGGCATTTCGCGCATCGCTGGAATCATGGCAACCAAGCGCACCGCTGATTTAATTCCACTGTGTCACCCGCTAGCACTCACCCACGTATCAATCGATTTCAAAATTGACGAAATCAGTAACCGAATCGAATGCACCGTCGCCACTGAAACCGAAGGCCAGACAGGTGTTGAAATGGAAGCATTGACTGGTACGCAGGTAGCACTGCTGACTATTTACGACATGTGCAAAGCAGTAGATCGCGGCATGGTGATCGGTGAGGTCAAACTCATTGAGAAATCTGGCGGTAAGTCCGGCCACTGGGTAAGAGATTGATTTACAGACACTTCTCCGTAACTTCTGCCTAACTTTCCCTAGCGGGTAGCCTCAGCCGAAACCTTCGGAAATACTTCAATTATAGGTTTTGTCCATTTTCTGTCCCAATTGGGGTGGGAAATGGTATCAATTCGTAAGCGTGGAAATCCAGTTCAGTCTTAGATTCCATGAAATGCGATAAACACTAGCAATGCCAATATTAAGCTCAGCAGCTATGTCGACGTTTTCCATACCTCTATTTCGTAATTCCAGAACCTCATATTAGACGTCAACTAACTTGGCAGCATAGCTACAAATATCGATGGCAAAGAGCGACGATAAAATACGAATACGGTTCTCAATCCACTGTCGACGATGGTTATTGACAGGGATGGAACGGTCCGGCGTCCCGGTGTATGCCTGTTTTGCATCGTTACAGGGACGTAACTAATTAGAACAACGCAGGAGCAGTTGTCGAGGAGCAAAAACAGGTCATAGTCTTTACCTGAATAAGCATCAATGCCACACAGGTAACTGCGACGTACACAGCGCGAAACAACAGGGTAATACGGAGTATCTTCTACAGCGACGAGCTGTTTTCTGGGTAGGGTCATCGTAATTTCCTTTAACGATTGAGAAATATCCTTGCTTACTGATATTTGATGCTAAGTGGGTAATGGTATATTTTCAATTGAAGAGTGCCTGTCCTTTAGTCTTTCCTTTAGTCTTTCTTTTCCATTCGGCACCGATATGCCGTAGTTACGGAAAAGTTCTTTCGCCTGGTATTCGTGTAGATTCGTCAGAATTCCCTAAGGTTTATTGTTTGATGGTTCAGGAGTACTTCTCACTCTTTGCGCAAACCAATCCTAGCCTATTTAGTGGTATGCATTGAAATAAAATGGGCTCAGTTATCCATTTGATTCGTTATATGCTTATTAACACTCCAAATGTAACCAGTGACAGAGCATCTACTAAAGTTGCATAGAACTCGGAGAAAATATCCTTAGCCGGTGTCTGCAAAAAGTTAGTCCGCTTTCAACCCTCTTTACCTGAAAAGCACGCGTTTTTTTAATCCATTGTTACTCATTCCACGGTAACACTCTTCGCTAGATTGCGGGGCTGATCGACGTCGCAGTCGCGTGCCAGGGCCATGTGATAGGCCAGTAACTGTAACGGAATCAACATTAATATTGGGTCGAGACACTCGTGGGATTTCGGCACATGAATGACATCATTTAACAATTCATCTATTTCACTATTACGTGAGTCCTGTGAGTGAGTGATTGCGAGAACAGGGCCCTTACGAGCACGAATTTCCTGCACGGTCGACAGGTTCTTTTCGAAAAGATCATCGTTTGGTAATATGAAAAATGTCGGCGTTTTTTCTGTTACCAAAGCAAGAGGGCCATGTTTCAATTCAGAGGCTGGGTAGGCCTCGGCGTGGATATAACTGACTTCTTTTAGCTTTAACGCGCCTTCCATTGCGACTGCAAAACCGAGATTGCGACCAACGAAATAAGCATCATCAAAGGCTGCGTATTTCCTGGCGATTCGTTCACACTCCGGCTCTATTTTCAATAGCCTGGTTATCTGGTCGGGCAGGGCGTTTAGGGCTTCGATGAGGTGCTTGCCCTGTGCGACCGATAAATCCTTCATACGGCCAATATGCAGCGCGAGCAATACAAAAGCGAGAATAGTTGAGATAAAAGTCTTGGTTGAAACAACTGCTATTTCTGGTCCAGCGTGCAGGTAAATTCCACCATCACAGGCTCGTGCAATACTGCTGCCGACAACATTCACGATACCCAGTACACGCCCGCCTTTGCGCTTGATTTCCTGTACGGCGGCCAATGTGTCGAAGGTTTCACCGGACTGACTGACCGCCAGGTATAACGTGTCGGATTCGATCACTGGGTTACGATAGCGAAACTCGGAAGCTGGTTCCGCATCACAGGGGACGCGGGCTAATTGCTCGATGGTTCGTGCACCGAGAAATCCTGAAATGTAAGCTGAACCGCAACCCAGTATCTTTATGCGGCGAAAACCCAGTAGTTCACGAGGGTCAAGATTCAGTCCCCCCAGGTGCGCTGTGTGAAAACGCCTGTCGAGTCGACCTCGTAGTGTGCGTAAAACGGATTCGGGTTGCTCATGGATTTCTTTCAAGGTGAAATGGCTGTAGTCACCCTTGTCGTAGGTTTCTGTAGACCAGTCAATAGTGGCTGGTGTTTTCTCGGATGGTGCTGCGTCTAACGTCATTACTCGATAACCACTCGCAGTGATCTCAGCAATTTCACCATCGTCGAGATACACAACCTGCTGAGTATGACGAACCAGTGCAGCAGCATCGGAGGCAAACAACATTTCTTTTTCACCAATACCTAATACAACAGGGCTACCATTTCGAGCGATGACAATTTCGCCAGGGCGTTCGGCGTCGATGACAGCCAATCCATAAGTACCTTCGATTTGTCCCAGTGCGAGCCTGACTCGTTCGGCTAAAGTGTTAGCTTGAATTGAGGCGATGAGATGAACCAACACTTCACTATCGGTTTCGGAACTAAATGAAATATCGTGCGATTTAAGTCTGGTGCGTAATTGATTTGCGTTTTCGATGATGCCGTTGTGAACCAGAGAGAATTGCCCATTGTTACTGGTATGTGGGTGGGCGTTGGTGTCTGTCGGTTCGCCATGCGTTGCCCATCGAGTATGGCCAATGCCTGAATTGCCGGTTAGTTTTTTTGGCAGAGCGGATTGTAGCACACGAATTTTACCGCAACGTTTGTGGACATCTATACCATTCTTACGCTGGATAGCTATGCCCGCCGAGTCATACCCGCGGTACTCTAGGCGACTCAAGCCTTCAATTAAAATGGGGACGGCGTTTTGTTTGCCGATGTACCCTACAATTCCACACATGGTTCTCTCCTAAAGGTAAAGGTCTATCCGTAGATAATTCGGCGAATTTGCCGCTGTGACAAGGTTGGAGAAGCAAACACTAGTTCGCCTAGCTCAATTTCGATGCGCTGGTAAATTTGGGTGTTAGATAAACCTTCATCCAGTTTCAGTTCTTTGTGACGTCGTTGTACGTAAACTTCCGTTGTTTCCGAAAAGTAAGCGATGACTTCGGCAACCAGCTTTCTTGCCTCGTTTTGTTCCAGGCGGCTGATATTGCACAAATGATTAAGCAAGGGTTGAAGGTTGGTATCGTCTTTCATCGGACGAGAATTTAAATGTCAGGAGCATTTAATGCAATAGTTTTGCCTGATATCGGGCAAAAATATTAAAAAATAAGCCAAATTAAGTTTATGCGGTTTTTTAGGCGTGAGTGTGTAAATGTTTTGATCGATATCACTCTGATCTCTTTTTGCACCTGCTTCTGTTCATTGGGAAATAGGTAATGCATTTTCCGCAATGTTTAAACGACACCACTCAAGCATTGAATTGGCGAAGCTGGCGCTAGTGTATTATCGAGAGATACCAATCAAATTCATTGATGTTGCGCTGGAGAAAGCACTTGAGCTATCTTAAGCTCAAAATATAGATGCCTATGATGGTTACCTCATTCAATGTGCGCAGGAAACAGGCTCGTCATTACTGACCATGGACAATGGTTTGAAAATTTCTGCCGAAATTTCAGGCATTAAGATATTGGAGTTAAACTCGTGAAAGAATATAGTTTTACCGACGCAGGGCAGCATTTGGCATCTATTTTGGATGAAGCAAAGAAGGACGGTGTGGTTTGTATTAAGAAAAGGAATGGAGAGGTTTTTTATATAAAGCCAGCCAAGCATAAGTAGTCGCCGCTTGATGTCAAAGGTGTTGAACTTGGCGTCACTTCGGCAGAGATCGTAGAGGCGGTCAGCGAGAAAAAAGGGGACGCTACCCTTTATTGTCAAGATCGGACCGAAATCACATCGTATTCTTGGTTGTTTTGCCAATAAAGGGTAGCGTCCCCTTTTTCTGCTAAGTTTCAGTTGTCACTTGACAACTGATTGTCAGTATCTATACTCCAATTTACAAGGAATTTTGACTATGGCGAGAAGTAAACACTCAGATAAGGACATTGAAGCCGCGTTAATTTACGCCGAAGAAAGTGATTGGGTAATTAAGGTTGGTGGCGGTCACGCATGGGGCAAGATGTAT
>JBLHID010000009.1:0-41843 GCA_047615545.1 Polaribacter sp. | reverse complement strand
AACTCGGCAAGCTACTGGCACGTGAAGAAGGCAAGACACAGCCTGAAGGTAAAGGCGAAGTGTATCGTTCCGGACAATTTTTTACTTATTATGCAGCAGAAGTACTGCGCCAGTTGGGCGAAAATGCAGAATCTACCCGCGATGGCATCGAAGTTGATGTACGTCGTGAGCCTGTTGGCACTGTCGCTATTATCTCACCTTGGAACTTCCCTATGGCGACAGCGGCATGGAAGATTGCACCAGCACTCGCTTTCGGCAATGCCGTTATCTGGAAACCAGCCAATATTGTACCTGCGTCTGCCGTGGCACTGGCTCGCATAATCGACAAACAGGGCTTGCCTAAGGGTCTATTCAATTTGGTGATGGGTTCGGGTGGTCAAATTGGTCAAATGTTAATCGAAAGCCCAATGGTCGATGCCATTAGCTTCACTGGCTCAGTACCGGTCGGACGCGAAATAGCAAAAACAGCAGTAAGTAACTTCACTAAAGTCCAACTAGAAATGGGATCTAAAAATGCACTGGCTATCATGGACGATGCGAACCTTGATACTGCTGTTGCTTGTGCGCTAGGTGGCGCGTTTGGTAGCACGGGTCAAAAATGTACAGCCTCATCTCGACTAGTTGTACACGAATCCATTCATGATGAGTTCGTAGAACGTTTGGTGGCCGGTGCCGAAGCCATGGTAGTCGGCCATGCACTTGAAGCAGGCACTCAAATTGGACCTGTTGCAAGCGAAGTACAATTAACTCAAAACCTAGCGAACATAGCGTTAGCCAAGAAAGAAGGCGGCGAACACCGCTGCGGTGGTGAACGCGTTGAACGCGCGACTGAAGGTTACTTCATGACTCCAGCGGTATTCACTGGCACTAGCAATGAATGGCAAGTTAACCGTGAAGAATTATTTGCCCCTATGGCCTGTGTTATCAAGGTGGGCTCTTATGAAGAAGCTATCGACACCGTCAACGATACCCGCTTTGGATTAACCGCTGGTATCATTACTACTAATCTGGCTCGTGCGACACACTTCCGCCGTAATGCCAAAACAGGCTGTGTGATGGTTAACCTACCGACTGCGGGCACCGACTACCACGTGCCTTTTGGTGGTCGTGGTGAGAGTTCTTATGGCCCACGTGAACAAGGTTCATATGCCAAGGAATTTTATACTCACGTAAAAACTGCCTATATCAGTTCGGGCTTGCCTGAATAGAGCTAAGCGAATAAACCTAAGTGAACATGCCTTCCTTAATAGGGAGGTACCTTAATGTAAATTGGTAGGGATAAGCATGAGTGACATAAGCTATCGAATCGACGGACTGCAATACGCAAATTGGTCGGAAGAGATTTTTAGGCAAATGCGCGAAGGCGGCGTCGATGCTGTTCATGTCACCATTGCTTACCACGAAAATTTTCGAGAAACTGTCGCCAATATGGAACAGTGGAATAGTTTCTTTGAGCGCTTTCCTGACCTGATTTTCCTCGGACGAACGGGTGACGATGTGCGTTTGGCACGTGAAACTAACCGAACCGCTATATTTTATGGATTCCAAAACCCATCTCCGATGGAAGATGATATTCGTTTGGTCGAAATACTACATACACTCGGCGCTCGGTTCATGCAGCTGACCTATAACAATCAGTCGCTACTAGCCACAGGCTGCTACGAGGCAAATGACACTGGCGTGACCCGTATGGGCAAGCAAGTGATCGAAGAGATGAATCGAGTCGGACTAGTGGTTGATATGAGCCACTCCGCAGAGCGTTCTACCTTGGACGCCATAGAGATCAGTGCTAGACCTATAGTCGTCACACACGCTAACCCGAACTTCTGGGAACCAGCGCTACGCAACAAGTCCGATGCCATTCTAAAAGGCCTAGGTGAAACCGGTGGCATGCTTGGCTTTAGCATGTATCCACATCACCTAAAGGACAAAGGCGACTGTACCTTACAAAGTTTTTGCCAAATGATCGCCGACTGTGCCGATGTAATGGGTGTTGATCATATTGGAATAGGGTCTGACCTATGCCAGAACCATCCTGACTCTGTTGTTGAATGGATGCGCGTGGGCCGTTGGACTAAAAAGATCGATTATGGTGAAGGTTCTGCAGCCAATGCTGGCTTCCCTGACATGCCACCATGGTTTAACGATAACCGCGATTTCTCGAATATCGAACAAGGTTTGCTTGAGGTCGGTTTTAATGCGGCCGATACTGCTAAAATTATGGGCAATAACTGGTTGCGATTCTTTGACGAAAACTTTGGGCCAAAATGATATTTTCAGATAGTTCTTTTAAGTCAGTCTTTTAAGTCAGCTCTTTAGTCACAATCCTGCAGGTAGAAAAATGAACTGTGCCGATCAAAATCCAATGCCTGAAGCTGCTCAGTTTAGGCGACCACCTGCAGTAGTAATGCGGCTCGCGCGCATGGGCAGTTTTCATCAGACTCGTTTGTCGTTTATGCGCACCTTGTTGCGGCGCATGAAGAAAGAACAATGGACATTTGATCAACCCGTCTGGGAAATTGACTCCGATGGTTTTGGTCGTGCTGTTTATAGTGTCATAGGCCCGGTTCGAACCTACTCTCTGGTCGCGTTCTCACACTATTTACCGGAAGAAATGCGATCCGATCGAGTGATCGCGACCGCTTGGGATGCCACTTTCACTCTATTTGATGGCGTGCCCACCACCGCAGACCTTGACCGTTTGCAGCAAAATGTACCTAAGCAAGAAGCCGGTCGTATTAGCGACTCGGAGATAAGCCTGTCACGTGCCAATCGCTCAGTGCGACTGTGGAATCATGTCATCGAAAGACTTTCGATCGGTGAACAACCTGACCGTGAGCAGCTTGAGTCGGTTGGTTATCTGGTTAGAACAACCGCCGTTTATGGCTCGGGAAAATTTGGGGCAGCCGATCGACTGACGATTTGCGAGAGGCCCGAACTCAGAGGCCCGTTTCAGGCCGAGTTATTGTCAGTCTGGTTAACCCGCGCATTTGCCATTGACTTGGTAGAGCATATCGCGCAATCGATTGGTGGTGACAAAGCAGTTGTAATTGAGCCAGATCTCAGAAAACGTATTGGTGTCGGTAATTCTACTGGCCTTGGTATGGCCCCATTTTTATTTAATCACCCAGCACTCATCAATAACTGGATGATGGCTCGCGAAGAAGCCATCGCCCGAGTACGTGCAGTTAAAGAGGCCAGTGCGGCGGAAGTCACCGAGTTCCTGGTTAGTTTTGAGCGCGCGAAATTTAATTTTTCGAATTGGAATACGGAACATGAAATCCAGTTAAAAAAACTGGCCGCGTTAGGCGATGACCTTGCGAAAATGTCTGCGTATATCAGCGCTGAAGACCTCAACTTTGATCACCCTTGGAATCGATTTTATCAATGGGCTGAGGAGCAACTCAGTCTTGAAGGTCAGGAGCAATTAGTCTCATTGATACTTGAACCTTATGGTGAATTGGTCGATGGCTTGGCGACTTGTATGGATGCGGACGAGCACCTCAATTTTTTTATTGATGGCTCGATGACGGTTGCCGAGACATTAATCATTCTCAGTTCGCAGTGCCAGTGGGCACTGTCGATAGACTTTGATCAACCTGAAAACCGAGCACGTTTTTGGTACACCTCGGCAGAAAAGCTTGAACCCCGTGTTGGTGAGCGATTTGATGAACCAGGTGAAGAATATGAATCACCCTACGCCATCGGCCTTTATATTTACCAATTAAACAAAACGCTATTGGGTTGGGCTGAAACCTATTCGGAACATAAGCCTATCGCAGATTTTCTATTGGCGCACCCAGAACATCGTCATACATTACGTAGAGTGCAAAACTTAAAAAATCGCCCTTATGCTGAAGTACAGGAGAACGTCATTGCATCCGACATGCTACCGATAGATCTTCTGCGTTGTAAATTGTCATTTTTTGGTGCGACCAAATTCGACCCTCGCTCTGACCGATGGGTAAGAATATGCATGTATCAAGATTCCCCTTACCCACATGAATTGCTAGCCCCTAAAATAACAGGGTCGAATTTGTGAATACTAATCGAAAAAACGAGAACGCCCAAGTAAAACAGAAGCAAACTCTGGTCGAAATCGAAGGTTACTTTCGAAAAGTCGCTAGAGCCACTGGCTTAGACTGGGGGCTGGCCGAAGAAGCAGGCAAGGCTGCTCGCTGGTTAGCCGCCTTTAATTTACCCGGCCCAGAATTGATGCTTAGCCACCTACAAAATATTGAGGGTGAAGACTATGCGCAATACAAACCCATTATTGGGTCGGATGCTATTGGTGAAGCCTGGCAAGCCAGTAGTAAAACTCTGTGCCCCATCATCACCGGTGCCGCCCTAGCAGATCGCGCCAAATTATTACTCAACGGTCACACGATTGGTTTAGGATCAGTTGCTTACCCAATCTTGCTTGCTGCAACCATTGGGCAGGCATCACGTTGTCATAATATAATTATTACCACTAGCTGGGCTGGCGTAAAACTTAGTTGTTACGGCAATGGCATTCGAATTGAAGGCAATCGAGATGACCTGTGGCTAGATAACATTGATGCTGTCAGCTGCCAGCAAACGTTTGACACATCGCCAGAGCAAATTCCATCGACTTTGGCTTATGCCATCGATAGTGAAGTATGGCGTGTAGTCGACGAGCTTGCATTTCGCACCTATGCACCTGCTACTGAGCAGTCGAGGGCTGGTGCTGGCGCTGGATTATCGGATAACGACTAACAGTGAACCATTAGGGCCCGGGACTGAAGCTCAACGCATCCTCGCATAAGACCAGCACCCTAACCACTGGGGCCAACTCACTAAGAACCATGTTGGGCTAGAGGATCCGAGGCGAATGATTTCGAAGCAACCTATAACTCACTAGTAATTTAACCCCGCATACGCTCAGCTTTCGGATCGTACTGTGCCACCAAACTGGCCTTTGCTGCTACGGGCACGCCTGCCACATTGATTTCGATCTTGCCTGATTCGAGGTAGTCTTTAGTAATGTCATCTTCAACTTCGATATAACCTAGTCCGACTGAGCCACCTAGAGTATGACCGTAGTTACCAGAGGTTAAATGGCCGACTATCTTACCATCCCGTAGAATCGGTTCATGCGAGTAAAGCATTGCTTCTGGGTCTTCGAGTAAGAACTGGACAAGGCGTTTTTTCATGAAAGATTTTGATTCTTTTTGCTTTAAGATCGCATCACGTCCGATGAAGTGAACACTCTTATTGAAATCGCAAACAAAGCCCATGCCGCATTCTAATGGTGTGTCTGTTTCGGCAACGTCATGACCGTAATGCACAAACTTTTTTTCCATTCGGCATGAGTCTAATGCGTGCATTCCGGCTAGGCTCAAACCATGTGACTGACCTTTTTGCCATAGGTAATCGAAAGCATGACGCGCCTGATCAACTGGCACATAAAGCTCCCAGCCCAGCTCACCAACATAAGATACCCTCGCGGCATAGCCACAAGAAGACCCGAGTTCGATTTCCTGAAATGAACCAAAAGCAAAGTTTTCAGTTGTCATGTCGTGGTCAAGTGTTTCGGTTAACAGAGCGCGGCTATCTGGCCCTTGAATACCAAATACGGCCCAGGTATTGGTGATATCACTCACGCAACAGAATTCGTTATCGGCAATGTTGCGCTGCAACCAGTTAAGGTCTTTGATGGTTTGTGACGATCCGCTGACAATCCAGTATTTGTCTTCCGCCAATCGCGTTACGGTCAAATCAGCTTCGATTCCACCTCGATCATTGAGCCAGTGGGTATACACCATTCGACCTGGTGCAATATCAACATTAGCAGTTGAGATTCGCTGCAAAACTTTGCAGGCATCCCGACCCTGAACCAGATACTTGGAGAATGAACTTTGGTCGAATAGTACGACTTTCTCTCGTGCTGCTTTATGCTCGGCTGCACTATATTCAAACCAGTTTTGCTTGCCGAAACTATATTCATATTGTGGCTCGACACCTTTAGGGGCATACCAGTTTGGGCGCTCCCAACCTGAGGCTTCACCAAAACAAGCATTGTGTGACGCCAGTTTTTCGTGAATGGGTGAATGACGAATATCACGTGAACTTGCCATTTGACGGTAAGGGTAGTGGTTTTCGTATAGTAGGCCGAGTGACTCGGTGACACGTTCTTCAATGTAGTTTTGGGTCGACTGGAATGGGAACATACGACGGATATCGTTGCCCCATAAATCCATTGGTGCATGACCCTTATGCATCCACTCGGCCAATGCGCGTCCGAGGCCACCGGATGTTTGAATGCCTACTGAGTTCAAGCCACAAGCAACATAATAGTTTTTCAGTTCGGGGGCTTCACCCATGTGGAATTGATCATCTGGGGTAAAGCTTTCTGGCCCGCAGAAAAACTTACGCCAGCCGACATCTTGCAAGAATGGCAAACGTTCCATGGCATCTTCTAAAACTGGCATTAACTGCTCATCCATGTGGCCTTCAAGTTCTTCGAAAGCGAAGTCTTTCGGTACACCTTGTTGGCCCCAGGCAACGGCGTGTTTTTCAAATGCACCGACCAAAAGACTACCGGCATCTTCACGGTAATAAGCGCAGCGATCATGATCACGTAACACCGGTAGGTCGTTTGGAATATTCTCTTGTTTTTCGGTGATTGCGTAGTAGTGCTCACAAGCATGAAGAGGAATGCTGACACCCGACATTTTACCGAGGTCACGCGCCCATAGCCCACCACAGTTCACCACAAAGTCAGCCACGATGGGCCCTTGGTCGGTCATGACACCTGTGACCGAGCCATTCGCCGATGTAACATCCGTGACGGTAATACCTTCGATGCACTTGACGCCACGTCCGCGAGCGCCTTTCACAAATGACATCGTGACGTCGACTGGACTGGCTGTACCATCCTGACCAACCCAACATGCGCCAAGTAAATCATCTGTCTTAAGAAATGGATAGATTGCCTTCGCTTCTTCGGGCGTCACCATATCGACTTGGGTAATGCCAAATGCATTGTTCATGGCGGCAACACGTTTTAGTTCTTCGAAACGGGCTTCGCTGTGCGCGATGGTTAATGAGCCGACTTGTTTAAAGCCGGTTGATTGTCCGGTTTCTTCTTCAAGCTCTTTTAGAACGGCCATGGAGTATTCACATAACTTCGCATGGGACTCGTTTGCACGCATAGTGCCTACAAGGCCAGCTGCGTGCCAAGTGGTGCCACAGCTAAATTGCTTACGCTCTAGTAGCACAACATCGGTCCAACCTTGTTTTGCTAGATGATAAGCGACACTAGCGCCAATGACGCCGCCACCAATGATAACTGCGCTAGCACGTTCTGGAATAGGAGCTGACATGTTTCAATCTCGTGTGGGGGCCAGTTTATTTAATGTGTTTAATTATCTGGTTTATTGAGTTAGGCGTGTAAATCGCTTCTAGCCTATGACAAGTATTAATGCGCTCTACGATTGAATAGTAAATCAATCGAGCGTTCACGCCTACTCGCTTCATGACGCGAGTAGGCTAGAAAATAAGTGTATTTTTAGAGGTGCCCATGAGTAGGTGACTAGTCGTAACAGAATTAGCTGTAACTAATTTGGCTAATACCGAATGCTTCAACCATGCCTTTAATGGCATTAAGAGCGCCTTCCATATGCTCTTGATCTAATCGACCAATACAACCAATACGGAAGCTGTTGGCGACGGTTAACTTGCCAGGGTAAATGACATAACCTTGATCACGCAAACCATCATAGAACTGGTCAAAATTAAATTCGGGATTAGTCGGCATGTGAAAAGTAACGATGATTGGTGCTTGAAGCTCGTTAGGTAATAGAGTTTTGAAACCCATGTCGCGCATACCGGCAATCAATATGCCATGGTTCTTTTGGTATCGGCCACCGCGCCCTGCAACACCGCCTTCTTCTTCAAATTCTTTGATTGCTTGTGCAAATGCTAAGATCACGTGCGTTGGTGGTGTAAAACGCCATTGTTTCGTTTTTTGCATGGCGCGCCATTGCTCATATAGATCGAGCACTAATGACGGAGAGTTGCCTTCCGTTTTTACCATTGCTTCTTCACGTGCTATACAAAAACCTAATCCCGGTGCGCCTTCTAAACATTTATTACTAGAAGCAACGACGGCGTCGAATGTGATTTCTTTGGCGTCTAGTGGCAATGCACCCAATGCACTCATGGCGTCGATTAGAAGCCCCCGGTTATGATTAGCGACCACTTCTGAGACTTCTTTCAGTGGGTTTAAAATGCCCGAGGTTGTTTCACAATAAACCACGACAACATGCGTAATGTCGGCATCAGCAGATAATGTCTTATCGAGTTGCACTGTATCAACAGGTACGTTTTCTGCAGATTCTTGAATGATGTAATGACGTTTATAATAATCACACATTTTTGCAATACGGTGACCGTAAGCACCGTTGACCAATATCAATGCCTTGCCATCAGCCGGTACGAAGTTGCCAATCATTGCTTCAACCACGAAAGAACCACTACCCTGTAATGGGACACTAATATGCGTTCCTTGACCGTTTACGATCTTGATCAAGCTCTGCAGCATGTTGGCATTAAGATCTATAAAGGTGTTATCTCTTGACCCATAGTCATGCAACATGGCTTCTTTGACTGTTGCTGAAGTCGTCAATGGGCCGGGGGTTAATAGGTATGGATCACCGGTTGGGGAACTTACTTTCTGTACATTGGTCATTTCTATTACCACGTTTTAGCCTAAATCAGACGGCGAGTTAAATTGATTTGCCATTTATACCTCCGTTGACTAGTATTCATCAAATCGATATATCAAATGCCTGAAATAGGCTAAGCCAATAGGTCAAGCCAATAACTTATGCCAATATCACACGCGCACCTTAGGTCTTTTCATGCGGTTGCGACCCATGGCAGCTTCACCAAAGCCGCAGAAGCCTTACACATTACTCAACCAACGCTCTCGGGTCAGGTTAAAGAGCTGGAAGAACGCTACGGCATCAAATTATTTGTCCGACTCGGTCGTCGTATCGAATTAACAGACATCGGTCAATCCGCCTACGGTATTACCCGCCACCTTTTCCGCTATGAGGAAGAGGTAGAATTACTATTACAGTCTGCCCGTGCTTTAACATCAGGCCAGTTGATGGTTGCTGCCGACTCTCCGTATATAGTCACGCCTTTGTTGGCCCAGTTCCAACGCTTATACCCGGGTATCAATATTTCGATTCAATATGGTAATTCGGAGCAACTCAGGTCATGGCTCGAATCGAGGCGCTGCGATGTTGCTGTGTTGCCTAACATTCCAGAAGGGGATGATCGCCTCGATTTCATTCCTCTCGCGCCCGACCGTTTGTTAGCGTTTGTGAATCAAGACCATACCTGGGCCGACAGACGCACGATTACAATGGAAGAATTATTAGGCCAGAAAATTATCCTACGTGAAAAAGGCTCTCGTACACGTTCTTTGTTTGAAGAGACCGTCGCGCTATCAGGCGGCGTGCTTAAGAACGTGATGGAAATCACTGGCCGTGAGGGTGTTCGTGAAGCAGTGGCGGCAGGGTTTGGGGTTGGTATTGTGGCCGAAACGGAGTTATCGGCTGACTCTCGTTTAACGCCGTTAATAGTCAGCAACGCTGATCTCTCACTTGACGAATATGTGGTTTGCCTCAAAGAACGTCGTAGTTTACGAGTAACAGATGCATTCCTCGAAATGATTCAGTCCACTAGAAAAGAATAGACATCTCTATTTTGCTAGCTCACAGCCTTTGCTTGCCTATCGCCATAGCCTATAAACGATATCTATAGACAGCGCCAATACGAATTATTCACTATATCGATTAACCTGATGAGAATTAACAAGCTATAGTCTTGAACCGAATCTATATTAATCTTTGGAAATTAAGACCCATGAATTCAGACAAATCAGCAGTTAACGTCAACGGACGTAGCTACCAATGGCCAAGTAAACCACGTGTCGTGGTTTGTATCGATGGTTCAGAACCCGATTACATCGAAAAAGCAATTGAGGCCGGTGTTATGCCTTGGACCAAAAAAGTGGTCGAAGGCCTAGGTTCTGATCTACGGGCGCATTGCGTTGTTCCTAGTTTTACCAATCCTAACAACATTTCTATCGTGACGGGTGTTCCACCTAAAGTTCACGGCATTTGTGGTAACTTTTACTACGACCGTGAAAATGATAAGGAAGTCATGATGAACGAGCCGCATTTACTGCGCACCCCGACTATTTTTAAAGCATTCCAAGACCAAGGTGCAAAAATTGCCGTCGTAACGGCAAAAGACAAACTACGTCGCCTACTGGGTAACGAGCTAGCTTTTGGTGAAGGCGGCGCGATTTGTTTCTCTTCAGAAAAGTCTGATGAAGTCACTCTAGCCGACAACGGCATCGAGAATGTTGTCGAGATGGTCGGCATGGAAGTACCTTCAGTCTACAGTGCTGAACTGTCTGAATTCATCTTCGCTGCTGGCGTTAAATTGATGGAAACTGTTCGTCCTGACCTGATGTACTTATCGACTACCGATTACATCCAGCACAAATTTGCCCCTGGCAGTGAAGGCGCGAATTCGTTCTACGCGATGATGGATAGCTATTGGGCCAAGTTAGACGAGCTAGGTGCTGTTGTTGCATTAACCGCAGATCACGGCATGAACGCTAAACACGACGATGCTGGCGATCCTAAAGTCATTTACCTGCAAGACGAAATGGATCGTATCCTTTCACCTGCGGAAGCACGCGTTATTTTACCTATCACTGATCCTTACGTCGTACATCACGGTGCTTTAGGTTCTTATGCAACTGTTTATCTGGCTGATGACGCTGATGTTGCTCACATCGTAGCTGAGTTAAAGAAGATTCCAGGCATGGAAAATGTCTTCACCAACAAAGAAGGTTGTGACGAATTCGAACTAGCCTATGACCGTATGGGTGACCTGATTCTGACATCTGATAAGAACGTAGTGTTGGGCACAACTGCTTCACGACATGATCTTTCAGGGCTAACGGTACCTTTACGTTCGCACGGTGGTGTTACTGAACAAACTGTTCCCCTGATCTTCAGTCGCCCGGCGACTAACCTTGCGGCAGGTCATCAGTTACGAAACTTTGACATCTTCAACCTTGCCCTAAATAACGTCGCGTAATGATTGGTTAGGCCTTATTGATTAGGAATGGTTGATCAATAAGGCACCTACTTTTTAGAAAATTTATTTTAGGAATATGAATGACTATTAGACATGAAAAAATGCGGATTGCCGGCAAGCTAGTCGACGGTGATGCCGAAGGGGTGATTGAAGTATTCAATCCCTATAACAATGAACTCGTTGGTACTGTGCCGCGCGCTAGTCGCGCGCAAGTCGCAGAGGCATTCGAGATCGCAGCGGCTTATAAGCCAACGCTAACCCGTTACGAACGTCAGCAAATTTTGACTAAAATTGCACACACTATCGTCGAGCGTAAAGAAGAGATTTCTGACTTGATCACTGCAGAATGTGGTTTATGCAAGAAGGACAGCATCTACGAAGTGGGACGTGCATTTGACGTTTACTCACTAGCTGGCCAGCTTTGCATTAAGGATGACGGACAAATTTTTTCTTGCGATCTGACTCCACACGGAAAGAAGCGAAAGATATTTACCCAGCGCGAACCACTCACCGCTATTTCCGCAATTACGCCATTCAACCACCCGTTGAATATGATTTCGCATAAAATCGCACCTTCGATTGCAACTAATAACTGCATGGTCGCAAAACCAACTGAGCAAACGCCGTTAACCGCTTTATTGCTAGCTGACATTTGTTACGAGTGTGGTTTACCGCCTGAAATGCTATCAATCATCACAGGTATGCCTTCCGATTTCGGCGACGAAATGATCAAAAACAAGCATATATCTCTGGTGACTTTCACCGGCAGTGTTGGCGTTGGTAAATACATTGCTGAAAACGCAGGCTATCGCCGAACCGTATTAGAGCTTGGCGGCAACGCACCTCTAATCGTCATGGATGATGCTGATCTTGATAAAGCAGCAGACATGGCCATAGCCGGTGGCACAAAGAACTCTGGTCAGCGTTGTACTGCGGTTAAACGTGTACTGTGCATTGATTCAGTGGCGGATGAATTTGCAGCGCTGGTGGCACAAAAAGCCGCTAAGCTAAAGTACGGTGATCCGATGGACCCTGATACTGATGTCGGTACCGTCATCAATGAAGAGGCAGCAATTCTGTTCCAAAACCGTGTCAACGATGCAATCTCTAAAGGCGCGAAATTACTTTACGGCAATGTTCGCGAAGGGGCCGTTTATTCACCGACTGTTCTCGATCATGTACCGGCTGATTGTGAGCTGGTGATGGAAGAAACTTTTGGACCGCCAATTCCTATCATTCGCGTTCGTGATATTGATCACGCTATCGAAGTCGCTAACTCCACTGCATTCGGCCTGTCTTCAGGTGTTTGCACCAACCGCATGGACGACATTATTCGTTTCATCAACGAGCTAGAAACTGGCACCGTTAATATCTGGGAAGTGCCTGGCTACCGTATCGAAATGTCACCTTTTGGCGGCATTAAAGATTCTGGGCTAGGTTACAAAGAAGGTGTTATCGAAGCGATGAATAGTTATACCAACGTTAAGACTTTTTCATTACCTTGGTAACTTAGTCTCTATATCTTAATTTTGGTAGTTTAACTTCAGTAGTCTAAAGAGTGTTTCTTTGGACCTTTATGGGAGACCCGATCATGGGCCTCCCATTTTTTTGCCTGCGCAATCGCGGGAAAAACTTTTTAGAGATGCCCTTATTTGGCGCTCGTCACATGCTGCAAAACTTCAACCACTTGCTCTGGCGTTTGCGCCCAGGCCATGGCGGCACCATCCACTTCTTTTAACGGGTGGATAATATCTTCGTCATGCAGAGTAATATAGGGCGTACCCATCGCCGCGCAAAAACCCGCATCGAACGCGGCATTCCACTGTTTGTATTTATCACCAAACCGAACCACAGCTATGTCGCACTGCTCAAGTAACGTCTTAGTCCGAATCGCATTCACCTTTGCCGATTTGTGATCGCGCCAAAAGCTATTGATTTCGGCACCCAGACCATCACCCGCTGCATCACTTGCTTCATGATTGGTAACAGCCGAGGTAAAAGTAATCGGTAGTGCTAATGCCTCGGCACCTTGTTTAATTTTTTCACGCCAGTCAGTGTGTATTTCACCTGATAGGTAGACGATATATTCCATGGTTATAACCTCTTGATTTAAGTTGTCTGATTTAAATGTTATTGGGAAATTGATGTGTTAATTAATTTCAGTTTTGTAACTAAACATATCACCACGTCCCTTGGTGGTTCTAATTTCAATCACTTGATTATCACGAGTATACGTTGTTCGATTTAATACCAATACGGGCGCATTTACTTCGATTTCTAAAATCGCAGCCGTTTTTTCTGTTGCACCTTCAGCCGTTAATGTTTCAGCCGCTTTGATAATGGGGATGTGGTATTTATCAACAACAACCGCATAAAACAGATCGGGGATATGAATATCTTCATTTTCCAGGCCTGGCAATAGATCGGCTCGCCAACGTGAATATTCGACCATCACGGGGTTACTATCGATATAGCCAATTCTCTCGATATAAAGCAACTCAGAATGGGTAGGTATCGCCATTTTTTGGCAATTGATTCGATTACCCTTTTCGATGTGGCGCTCGGATGTTTTTTTGTCGATACGGACATCTTTACCTTCTGCACCACCGTACGAGAAATATTTAAACAGACTGTTATTGAAGTCGATTCGTGACACGTAGGTGCCTTTACCCTGATGGCGATAAAGCTTTTTCTCCCATACCAAATTATCGATGGCTTTTTTCACAGTGCCCTGACTAACGCCTAATGTTGCTGCTAGCTGTGGCTCAGAAGGTATCAAGTCACCCGACACTAATTCACCTGAATCGATAAAGGCGTGTAAGTAGTCTTCGACGACTCGATAGAGTGGTTTGCTTGCTCGTTGGTTCATTGACGGCCTTCATTTCTAAATAGTAGAGTTATTCAGAGTTCATGTTCAGTGGTTGACCAAGTATGGGTATCTATTCGGTCATTAAATCCTAATTTCCGATTCAAATCGAGCTGCTTAATAGGCTAGTAAGATACTCGCACAATAACCGGGCTCCCTAAATATTGGTTGACTCGATTGTAAACTGCTGCAAGAATCGACACAACTAACTCATGTATATGAGTTAAATAACTACAAGAACATTCAATAACTGAGGAGAGAATAGAGAGTATGGACTTTCTTAACTATTTCGGTAATGTTTTCACACCTTATCATCTATTGCTTTTATTTGGTGGCACAACAGCTGGCTTAATTTTAGGTGCATTGCCTGGCTTAAGTCCAACCATGGCTGTCGCATTAATTATTCCGTTTACTTTCCATATGGAACCGGCCAGCGGTCTGATTTTATTGGGTGCAATGTATACGGCAACGGTTGCCGGTGGTGCGATCAGCGCTATTTTAGTCAATGTGCCTGGCGCACCAGCCAATATCGCCACCGCACTCGATGGCCATCAAATGGCACGTCAGGGTCGCGCCTCGGAAGCCTTGCATTATTGCTTTTTGAGTTCATTCGTCGGCGGTATTTTCGGCATCATCATTCTGATATTTTTTACCCCGCCACTGGCAGAGCTTGCTCTAAAGTTTGGCCCCACTGAACTATTCTGGATTGCCATTTTAGGCATAACTGTGATTGGTACGATTGGCAGTAAATCGGTCATAAAGGGTTTGATGGCAGGGCTATTTGGACTCGCAGTATCGACTATTGGTGACAATCCCATGCTTGGCGAGCAGCGATTCGTTTACAGCGAGCACATGGAAAGCGGCATTCATATTGTCGTTGCATTAATCGGCCTATTCGCCTTACCCCAAATACTGACATTGCTGGAAGAGTCAGGAAAACAGAAGGCCGGTATGTTTGCCTTGAGTGAAGCAAAGTGGGTGACGTCACTTAAGTACAATGTGACTCGTGTAAAAGCATTGACGATGGGGTCAATTATAGGCGCGATAGTTGGGGTTATCCCCGGTGCTGGTGGCCAGATAGCCGGACTAGTTGCCTATGATCAAATTAAAAAGACCAGTAAAAACCCAGAAAATTTTGGACAAGGCGAGCCAGATGGCATTATCGCGGCTGAATCGGCCAACAATGCAATGGTCGGACCTTCATTAGTGCCGCTACTTACTTTGAGTATTCCAGGTAGCCCTACTGCAGCAGTGCTATTGGGCGGGTTACTGATTCACGGTCTATTCCCAGGCCCCGACTTGTTTACGGTACACGCCGAAGTCATTTGGACCTTTATTGACTCGCTTATAGTTGCGCAAGTTTTCATGGTTGTCATCGGCCTCTTTTTGAGCCGGCATAGTGGCTGGATTATGAAAGTACCACCACATTACATGGCCGCATCCATTTTGGTACTCGCTGTTTTTGGAACCTATAGCATTCAGTCCAGCTATTCCGATGTGCTTTTGATGGGTGTATTGGGCATCACTATGTATTTCGCCAGCAAGCTCGGATTTGGCCCCGCCCCAATGGTGCTTGGCGTTATTCTAGGCCCTATTGCCGAGGACAATTTCCTACAGGGAAAACTCATCGGCGAAGCTGGCGACGGTGCGCTTAATTACTTTCTTTCTGGGCCAATTAATTTGACATTGATCGCCGCCACAATTGGCTCTATTGGCTACAGTGTTTATGCCAGCCATAAGATGAAAAAGAGAGAGGTGCTGAAATGATTAAGCTGAACTCTATTAATGGGAGTCTATTAAAGTGAAGTCAATTAATTTAAGGAGTCCAGAACTCGCCGCTGCATTCTATTCGCTAGCAGTCGCGGGACTGTTCGGTTTTCTTTCGTTTCACGGCACAGATGCTGAAACCTATCTATTTCCGCGGATTATTGCCATCGTACTATTGGGCTTCTCGATTATTCTGCTGGTTTCAAACCTGCAAGCCAGTCAGACCTCAGTGGAACAAAACGCCGATCAAAATAGTGGCGGTCATTTCATTAAAGTTTTACCGGGGCTCGTGATCGGCTTTATTTACCTGACAATGATGGAAACCGTGGGGTTTTATGCCAGTTCATTTTTTGTCTTCCTTGCCTTTCTTTTGCTGTATGGCAAACGAGAAATGACAGATCCAAAAGCCTTTGTTAAAAAAGTAACCGTATCGATAGGCTTCGTGTTCGTACTCTACCTGCTGTTTTGGCAAGGGCTAAATGTAAGAACACCGACAGGCTGGTTATTTTAAGAAGCAGTCTTAATTATATGGGCGTAAATTTTTATCGCGTGAGTGGAGATTTACGGAGTTAGTTAACACACGCAAAACTTTAAAATTATAACGAAGAGGAAGATATCCATGAGAATAGAAAGTAGTCCACTTAGAAAGACCTTTGTACGAGCTGCGCTCACTATAGCCTCAACAGCAATGTTGTTAGGTGCTGCCGGTGCTAGTTATGCCGATTATCCGGACCGTCCCATTGGCGTTATGGTTGCCTATAATCCTGGTGGCGCAACTGATTTCCAGGCCCGTATCGCAACGCTGGCTTCAGCCAAAGAAAAAGATGGTAAACCACTTTCCGTTGGTCAACCTATTTACGTGACCAACAAACCAGGTGCCGGTGGCCGTAAGGGATGGAACTGGTTCGCAGCTAAAGCACCAACCGATGGCTATATGTTGGCAGCCTACAATGTGCCTCATTTTATTGCGCAGTCGATTATATTTGAAACCAAATATAACATTGATAATCTTGAGCCAGTCGGTAACTGGGGCGCTGATCCTGCCGTCTTAATCGTCGGCAAAGACAGCCCATTTAATACCGCACAGGAATTAGTCGCTTACGCCAAGAAGAACCCAGGCAAAGTCACTGTCAGTGGTGCCGGTAAATTCGTTGGTCACCATATCGCCCATTTGCAATTCGCAAAAGCAGCGGGCATCGATCTAAAATATATACCAGGAAAAGGTGGTGTTGGTGCAATGAAATTGGTTAAAGGAGGGCAGGTTAAAGCCGGTTTTAACAACCTTTCCGACGCCGCTCGTGCACAGAGTGATATCAAAATCCTGGCGGTTGCCGATCTCGAGCGTCACTCATTCCTACCCGATGTGCCAACTTTAATGGAGCTAGGTATTCCGGTTGATAATTCGAGTGTTAACTTCCGTGGCTTAATGGTACCCAAAGGTACACCAGCTGACGTAATCAGTTATCTCGGAAAAACAGTGCCTGTTATGTTTAGCGATAAAAAGACGCTGGGTAAAATGAAGCAAACTAACTCACCTGTCCACATTATGACCCGCACCGAAGTAATCGCGATGTGGAAAGAACGTCAGGCAGCATTGACTGAGTTACTGAAAGACCTTAAGTAATATTAAGGGTACCTCTAAAACTGGAGAGTCAAACTAGTCGGGAGGTTAACCCTCCCGGCTAATCTTTAGCTGTAAAAATTCGAAAACAAGGGGAATTAACAACATGCCTTCGAATGAAAATTCACAGGTGCAAGAAAGTGTGGCTTCGCTGATAGATAAAGCACGCGCCGCGCAACAAATTTATAATGCATATGATCAGGCTCAGGTTGATGAAGTGGTCACCGCTATTGGCTGGGCGATTATCAATCCCGTCAATAATCATCTGCTGACAACGATGGCGATAAAGGACACCGGTATTGGTAAATATGAAGATAAGATAATAAAAAACTACCGAAAAACACTCGGCCTATTGCGTGACCTACAGGGAGCGAAGTCAGTGGGCGTTATTGCCGAGTACCCAGAAAAAGGGCTGGTAGAAATTGCTCGACCCGTAGGCGTTGTGGGTGCAGTCGTACCCTCCACTAATCCAGTTGCGACACCAGTCAATAAAACCATAAATGCACTGAAGGGCCGCAATGCCATCATTTTGGCACCCTCCCCTAAAGGCCAGAAAGTTTGTCAAAAGTTGGTCGAGCTAATTCATGTTGAATTAAAGCGAGTTGGAGCACCGACCGATTTGGTTCAGCATTTGTCTCTGCCGGTTAATAAGGAAGACACGTACCAACTTATGCGTGAAGTTGATCTTATAGTCGCGACAGGGTCAGGCAACAACGTTAAAGCTTGCTACGAAAGTGGGACACCTGCATTGGGTGTGGGTGCTGGCAATGTGCCCATAATTATTGATGAGAGCGCTGATTTAAATGATGCCGCTGCCAAAATAAAAGCATCAAAAACCTTCGATAACGCCACTAGTTGCTCCTCAGAAAACAGTGTCGTTATTATTGATAGCGTCTATGACCTTATGATTAAGGCCCTGAGTGAAGAAGGTGCCTTCATGCTCGATGCTCAGGAAAAACAAACATTACAAGCAGGACTTTGGCGAAACGGTCATTTGAGCAGAGATGTTATTGCGCAGAGTGCCTCCAAGATTAGTCGGGTAACAGGCCTCAATCGACCAGCATTAAGAGAAGCCACTATGTTACTGGTTGAGGAGACCGGTATCGGACCGGATTATCCTTTTTCAGATGAAAAACTGAGCCCTGTACTCACAGTTTACCGTGCCCGAGATTTCGATCATGCTTTTGAAATCGTGAATGAGATTTTAAATTACAAAGGTAAAGGACATTCTGTTGGAATTCATAGCAATAATGACGAGCATATTTTAAAACTTGGTTTAGAACTGCCAACTTGTCGAGTCATCGTGAATCAGGCTCATTGCTTTGCTACGGGCGGTAGTTTTGATAACGGCCTACCGTTTTCATTGTCTATGGGCTGTGGGTCTTGGGGTAGCAACAGCATCCCCGATAATTTGAATTACACTCACTACCTCAATACAACTCGAATTGCTCGAACGATACCCAAAAATCAGCCATCTGATGCAGATATCTTTGGTGCATTTTGGAGTAAGCATAATATCGAGGCGACGTCTTAACATGAATACCGTCAAAGCCCATATTGATGATCGTGCTAGAACTCAGGGGGATGCGTGTTTTTTAATTTCTCCTGAGATTGGGTCCGAACTTAGTTTTGGCGATTTGCAGAAAAGCGTTTCCCAAATTGGACTTCATCTAACGTTATTAGGTGTCAATATTGGAGACAAGGTCGCTTTTTTGATGACCAATGGGCGATGGACAACGACGCTATTTCTTGGAGCCATGTACAGTGGAAGAGTCGTCGTGCCGCTCAACGCAGTTTGTGGTAGTGATCAACTGCATTATGTGATTGATCATTGTGATGCAAAGGTATTATTTGTTGAAGATGACCTTCACGAAAAATATAAGTCCGTTTTTGATCGTTTACCAGATGATATCAAAGTCATTCCTGCTTGCAGAAACAGTGGCCCAGTATGGCCAATTGATAAAGCTGAGGAATCTGATAAAACTAATCATGAAGTTCATATAGGGCCAGAAAACGAAGCCTTACTTATTTACACTTCGGGCACCACCGGTCGACCAAAAGGCGTGTTACTAACTCATAAGTCAGTCATCGCGGGCGGCATGAATACAGCGCTCGCTCATCAGCTGACAACGGATGACCGAGCGTTGTGTGTACTGCAGCTGTATCACATCAATGGCGAGATGGTGACTGTCATGGGGCCGTTGGTGAGTGGCAGCAGCGTGGTGATGCCGAATAAAATCAGCATCACTGACTTCTGGTCGCTGATCGATCAATGGCAATGCAGCTGGTTTAGTGTTGTACCCACTATTATCGCTTATTTGCTAGAGCAGGCCGAGCGACTCAAAGACCCCATTTGTCTGTCTTCCGACCACCCTAAGCTACGCTTTGGTCGCTCTGCTTCGGCACCACTATCGCCTGAAATGCACCGTCAATTTGAAAAGCAATTTGCCGTGCCAATTGTCGAGACTATGGGGCTCAGTGAAACCGCAGCACAAATCTTATCGAATCCAATGCCACCCGCCACCCCGAAATATGGGTCGCCAGGGATCGTCATTGGCAACGAGGCTATGATTATAGACAAAAAAGGAAACGAACAAAGAATAGGCCTATCCGGTGAACTCATGATCCGTGGCGATAATGTAATGAAACAGTATTACAAAAATCCCGAAACCACCGCCAGCACGCTTCGGCCTGATGGCTGGCTACATACTGGAGATTTAGCCTACGTAGACGAAGATGGATATTATTTCATTACCGGTCGCTTGAAAGAAATCATTATTAAAGGTGGCGAAAATATAGCCCCAAGAGAAATTGACGAAGCGCTCTATCAACATAGCGCCGTGTTAGAGGCAGCCGCCTTTGCTATTCCTGACAAACACTACGGACAAGAAATTTTAGCCTGCGTCAGTTTAAAACCGGGCGCTATATGCACAGCCAAAGAACTACGCGATTTATGCGTCGAAAAGTTAGGACTGTTCAAAACACCAAAGACGATTACTTTTATGGATGAATTACCAAAAGGGCCTTCCGGTAAAATCCAACGATTGAAACTTTCGGAAGCTGCCATTGCTCAAGCGTAATATATTTATACCCCTGCATTCCTTTGAGACGAGACAGTGGCTTCAAAATTGAACCAGTAGACTACATTAGTGGTGCGCTAAACTGGCATAATTGACCTCAAGCTTTTAGACTATGGAGATCATGCTTCCAATTTCCAACTATGTCGCGATCCCCTATTCTGAAATCGAATTACAAGCTATTCGAGCACAGGGACCAGGCGGCCAAAACGTCAATAAAGTTTCCAGCGCTATCCACCTTCGATTTGATATTGGGAACTCTTCGTTACCCGCGTTCTATAAAGAGGAATTACTTAGGCTAAACGACAATCGCATCAGCAAAGAAGGCGTTATTGTGATTAAGGCGCAAGCCACCCGAAGCCAGGAGCAAAATCGGGAAGAGGCTCTAGCGAGGCTTCAGGCATTGGTGAAAAGCGTTGCGGTGATACAAAAGACACGCCGCCCGACAAAGCCTACCAAAGGTTCAAAACTAAGACGAGTCGACGGCAAGACAAAACGCGGCCAACTTAAAAACCTAAGAACTAAGATCGACTATTAACGCAAGATAAACTGTTCTGTTACGAATCTTCTGATAAGAATCTACCTACAACACCGCAGTTCTTAGCCAACCGTAATTCTCCTTTTTTGATTGAAGGACACCCCTAAATGCTGTGCCTATATTGCAATTAGTTATGGCAATATCAATAAAGGAATCGAGCTTACGGCTAACTGCTCAGGTAAAAATATCTCCCAGAACCCATGTCGTTTATATGGGCGTCAGGGTCGGAAATCCATTGTCGTCCTATGGACCATTCTGTTTAAATTGGTACTAGCAAGAATAAGACTGCCTTTATTATCGATCAAATATAAAATTTCATGATAATAATGTGCTAATTTACTCATCACACTCATGAAGACCAACGACGCTTATGCATTATTCTGCCCTCAGCCTGGTTAAGCAGGCACTCTCTGGTAATCGCGGTTGGACCCGAGCCTGGAGAAACCCAGACCCGAAGAAACAATATGACGTTATCATCATTGGCGGTGGCGGGCATGGTCTGGCGACAGCTTATTACTTGGCCAAGCTACACGGCATTACCAATGTTGCTGTGCTCGAAAAAGGCTATATCGGTGGCGGTAATACTGGCCGTAACACGACTATCGTGCGCTCCAACTACATGCTCAATGCTAATTCACAGTTCTACGAGCACTCGATGAAACTATGGGAAGGTCTGAGCCAGGACTTGAACTACAACGTTATGTTCAGTCAGCGCGGGATCTTAAATTTAATACATACCGATGCCCAGCGTGATGCTTTTTCCCGCCGTGGCAACGCGATGTTATTAAACGGTGTAGATGCAGTCATGCATGATGCTGAAGGCGTTAAAAAACTAATGCCTCATTTGGATTTCTCTAAAAACACACGCTTCCCGATTCAAGGGGGCCTGGCTCAACCTCGTGGTGGTACAGCTCGTCACGATGCAGTTGCTTGGGGTTACGCTCGCGGTGCCGACCAGCTAGGGGTTGATATCATTCAGCAATGCGAAGTAACGGGTATTAAGCGCGACGGCGACAAAGTACTGGGTGTTGAGACTTCTCGCGGCTTTATTGGTGCTGGTCAAGTCGGTGTTGCAGTAGCCGGTAATTCAAGCAAAGTATTCGACATGGTAGGCATGAAGCTACCCATCGAAAGCCATGTTTTACAAGCTTTCGTAACCGAAGGTATTAAACCACTGGTAGATACCGTTTGTACCTTTGGTGCAGGACATTTCTATATCAGTCAGTCAGATAAAGGTGGCTTGGTATTTGGTGGCGATCTAGATGGTTATAACACCTACGCTCAGCGTGGCAACTTGCCTACCTTTAATCACGTTGTAGCGGGCGGCGTTACGATGATGCCATGTCTGTCACGGCTACGTGTTTTACGCCAATGGGGTGGTGTCATGGATATGTCGATGGATGGCTCACCAATCATTGGTAAAACATCTATCGATAACCTGTATATGAACGGCGGTTGGTGTTATGGCGGATTCAAAGCAACACCTGGTTCAGGTTGGGTTTTTGCCGATACTATCGCTAATGACAAACCACACAATCTGAACAAAGACTTCACGCTTGAGCGTTTCCGTGACGGTTACCCGCTCGACGAAAACGGCGCTGGCGCGTCACCGCAAGCACACTAAGGGGATATGAGATGTTAAGAATAGAATGCCCCTGGTGTGGGGTTCGCAATGAAGATGAATTTGCTTATGGTGGCGATGCCACTGTAGAGCGTCCAGCAGAAGATGCGTCAAATCAAGAGTGGAGTAGCTATGTCCACACGCGTAATAACCCTGCGGGAGAGCACACCGAACACTGGCAGCACGTCAATGGCTGTCGCGCTTGGGTTACCGTGGTACGAAATACGGTAACGCATAAAATAAGTAGCACTGCACCCGCTTCGCCGACATTACCGGCTGGCGACAAAACCAATAATCAGGGGGCATAAGACGTGACTCAACAGTTTCGCACCGCCGCAGGCGGACTGATCGACCGTAATCGACCAGTTACATTTTATTTTGATGGCAAAACCTATCAAGGTTTCCATGGTGATACATTAGCTTCGGCCCTGATCGCTAATGGTCAGCATTTAATTGCGCGTAGTTTCAAATATCACCGCCCGCGTGGTTTTTTGACCGCAGGCTCAGAAGACCCGAATGCCATTGTTGAGCTACGTACCGGTTCTCGTAAAGAGCCGAATACTCGCGCCACAACTATCGAATTGTTCGATGGGCTGGAAGCAAAAAGTCAAAATCGTTGGCCATCACTAGCCTTTGATGCGATGGCGATTAACAACCTTTTCTCGCCATTATTATCTGCTGGTTTTTACTACAAAACATTCATGTGGCCGGTCTCTTTCTGGACCAACGTGTACGAGGTTGTCATCCGTCAGGCTGCTGGCCTAGGTGTCTCTCCAACCGAAGCTGACCCTGATCATTACGAACAATGCCACGAACACTGCGACGTACTCATCGCTGGTGCGGGCCCCGCTGGTATTGCTGCTGCTTTGGCAGCTGCTGCAACCGGTGCACGCGTTGTCATTGCTGACGAGCACCCTTTAATTGGTGGCTCGCTTAATAGTGAGCAATTATCCATTGATGGTAAGTCAGGCGTCGAATGGGCCGCCGAGCAAATGGAAAAACTATCTGCGATGGATAATGTTCGAGTCATGACCCGAACTACCATTTTTGGCTACTACGATCACAACACGATGGCAGCTATAGAAAAGGTCAATGACCACGTTGCAATCCCAGCGGCCGGCCAAGTACGTCAGCGCATGTGGACTATTTACCCTAAGCGTGTCGTTATCGCCGCGGGTGCTACTGAGCGTCCTCTTACCTTTGGTAACAATGACAAGCCAGGCGTTATGCTGGCGTCAGCGGCTCGAACTTATGCCAACCAATATGGCGTTAAATCAGGTACTCGTGCGATTGTCTCAACCAATAACAACGATGCTTATCGCACCGCCATCGATTTACATAAAGCGGGCGTCAAGGTTGTCGCAGTTGTTGACTCGCGGGCTAATCCAGATGCGCCTTTAGCAGCCGCACTTGAAGCCATATCGATTCGATTGATAACCGGTAAAACCGTTGGTGCTGCAGAGGGTGGACTACACGTTACTTATGCGCTACTAGTTTCAACCGATGGCGAAACCACAGATCCAGAACGTGTTGATTGCGATTTAATCGCAACATCGGGCGGCTGGAATCCCAATGTTCATTTACATAGTCAATCAGGCTCCAAGCCTGCTTATGACGATACTATTGCCTCGTTTGTACCGGGCATATCGCGTCAAGATGAAACATCTGTCGGTGCGGCCAAAGGCAGCTTTCACCTTCAAGACTGTCTCGACCAAGGCCATGCGGCCGGTCTTGATGCGGCAAAAATCGCAGGATTTAAAGCAGATCCCAAAGCAAAGGGTAAGGCTAAAAAGGCAGCAAAAGCCGAGGATGATGGGGCCTATGAAATCGAAGCACTATGGATTTCACCCACGCCATACAATAAGCCTTACAAGCAATTCATCGACCAACAAAATGACGTTAAAGTTAGTGATGTTCAGCTCGCCGCCCAAGAAGGTTACGATTCGGTAGAACTGCTAAAGCGATACACGACCCAAGGCATGGCAACTGATCAGGGCAAAACCAGTAATGTGAATGCAATCGCCGTTCTTGCCGGGCAACGTGGCGATCCCCTACCAGAGGTGGGTGTCACTACATTCCGTCCGCCTTATGTACCGGTGGCTATGGGCGTATTTGCAGGACACACCGTAGGTCATGATTTCATGCCAGTGCGACGCACCGCAATTCATGATTGGAACGAGAAAGAAAATGCCGTATTCATTGAAGCCGGCATGTGGTTACGGGCCCGTTACTATCCGCAAGAAGCCGGCGATACACTGACCGATTGTTATATTCGTGAAACTAACAATACCCGTAGCAATGTTGCTTTAGTCGACGTTACGACACTGGGTAAGATTGATATTCAGGGCCCCGATGCACCAGAGTTTCTTAACCGCCTCTACATTAATAACTGGTTGAAACTACCCGTCGGTCGCGCTCGTTATGGTGCCATGCTACGTGAGGACGGATACACATTTGACGATGGCACAACATCACGGCTGTCCGAAAATCATTTCTTTATGACAACGACAACTGCTAACGCAGCACCTGTCTTGTCGCACATGGAATATTATCACCAGACCGTATGGCCAGAGCTAGACGTCGTGTTCTGCTCCGTAACTGAACAATGGACAGGCATTGCAGTGGCAGGGCCTAACAGCCGTAAGCTGCTTCAAAAAGTGCTCGATATCGACATCAGCAATGAAGGCTTTCCATTCATGGCTGTTGGCGAATGTAAAATGAACAGCATTGCTGGCCGTCTGTTCCGTATCAGCTTCTCCGGTGAATTGGCTTATGAGCTAAACGTGCCAGCCGATTTTGGCGAGCAAGCTTGGACTGAATTATTAGAAGCCGGTAAGGAAATGGGTGTTACCACCTACGGTACAGAAGCCTTGGGTACGATGCGTATTGAAAAAGGCCACGTCGCCGGTTCAGAACTCGATGGCCGCACCACAGTGAGAGATCTAGGACTGGAAGGCATGGCTAACCGAAGTAAGCAATTCATCGGTAAGCAAAACTCCGAGCGTCCAGGCCTATTGGCTGAAGGACGGTTAGAAGTGGTTGGTTTCAAGTCGTTAGAACAAGGCAAAAACCTCCGCATTGGCGCACATCTGGTTGATGATAGCGTCAAACTCGACAGCGTTAGTCAGTCGCAAGGTCATATCACCACGACCACCTACAGCCCGTCACTGGGTTGTGGTATTGCACTTGGCTTATTGAAAGATGGCGCATCCAGACACGGTCAGCAGATCGATGCGGTATTCCCGCTCGATAATGAAAAAGTCCGCGTTGAAATATGCCATCCTGTGTTTATCGATCCAAAGGGAGAACTCGTCCGTGCCTAATTCTACTTCAGCAGCAGCCGTGAGAGTGTCGCCACTACTCGCTATCGACAGTGATGCTATCGTCGACTGTGAAGGTCTGCGGCTCGAACAGCGTCCTTTTCTAACCGCCATTCAAGTGCTCGCTTTTGCCAACCAATACGAAGACACCGCTAAAGCCCTCACCAAGGCGCTGGGTGTTAAATGTCCAACTAAGCCAGGTGTTTGCAATTCGAAAAAAGGGCTTCAAGTTAGCTGGAATGGCCCCAACAACTGGATTGTTATTTGTGAGCAAAATGACGCTCTACTCGCTAAACTGAAAAAAGCGGTCGGCGACTTAGCCGCAGTGGTTGATCAAAGCCATGGTCGTTGCGGTCTTCGTTTGAGCGGGCCTCATGCCCGTACCGTAATGGCCAAAAACTGTGCGCTAGACTTCCACCCCGACTTTTTCAAAGCGGGAGACAGTGCATTAACATCGGTTGCTCACATGAACGCATTGGTGATTCAAGTCGACGATGAAAGTTATGACCTGTTTATTGCTCGTAGTTTAGCCCGTTCGTTTGCCCATGCGATTGAGCATAGTTGTTCAGAATTTGCAGAAGCTTAAAGCGAAAAGAAACTAGAGGGCATCTCTAAAATAGCAAAATCAGACCGTTGCAGGGTTACTTGCAGCGGTTTTTTTTGACCAAAAATAAGTTAACTGACAAAATTCTCATGTTGGTTCCGTGTTGACAAAAATCACCAAAACCAGCTTCTTTTTATTTCGAAATCACTTATGCTGAGATGAATTATTTCCTGATTATTGAGGGTTCAGTTCATGTCATCATCACCCTACTCCATCGATAGTTCAAATCGAAAAATTGACCCGACGCGCATCCCGTCAAGTAAGTCGTCTCGCAAGCCGTCAACCCCGTTAAAAGCAGATGGCTCAATCGATAATAATGACCGCGTAGAAATCGGACCTACTGCGCTGGCATTTCAGGAATGGGAAGCATTAGGCCTCGAAATACCTCACCTTGATACCATCCGGTCGTTTCGCTTGCAACGGCTCTGTGCTGAGCTAGTAGCACGCGATTATGGCGGCATCCTATTATTTGACCCACTCAATATTCGCTACGCCACCGACTCAACCAACATGCAATTGTGGACATCACATAATCCAGCCCGCGCTTGCTACGTGTCAGCCGAGGGTTATGTCGTGCTTTGGGACTTTCATAGCTGTGAGCATCTGACTGCACACCTACCGCTGGTTAACGAATTGCGCAGTGGAGCTTCGTTTTTCTATTTTGAATCCGGTAACCGATGCGCTGAACATGCAGAGATATTTGCAAAATCTGTGGATGACTTAATACGTCAACATGCTGGGTCAAATCGGCGGCTAGCGGTCGATAAAATTGAAATAGGCGGCCTACGAGCATTAGAAAAACTAAGCATTGAAGTATTCGAAGGTCAGGAAGTCACCGAGCTAGCACGCGCTATTAAATGTGACGACGAGATAAGAGCATTGCGCTGTTCAGTCGCAGCCTGCGAGGCCTCAATGCATGAAATGAAGAAAGCGCTGTATGCAGGGCAAAGCGAAAATGACGTTTGGGCTGTATTGCATGCAGAGAATATTCGGCGTGGCAGTGAGTGGATCGAAACACGAATTCTGTCATCAGGCCCACGCACCAACCCGTGGTTTCAAGAGTCGGGGCCGCGCATCATCAGCGACGGGGAGCTATTGGCATTTGACACCGATTTAATTGGCACCTACGGCATGTGTAGTGATATTTCTCGTACTTGGATGTGTGGTGATGTCGAGCCAAATGCAGAGCAAAAAAGAGTCTATCAAATCGCCCACGAACACATCATGACCAACATGGAGTTGATTAAGCCAGGCGTCAGCTTTCAGGAAATTACAGAGAAGTCCCATCGCTTACCCGAAAACTGCCGCGCCAATCGCTACGGCGTCGTAATGCATGGTGTTGGCTTGTGTGACGAATACCCCTCTATACGCTACCCCGAGGATATCAAGAGTTATGGCTATGCGGGCACATTAGAAGCTGGCATGGTGATCTGTGTTGAAGCTTATGTTGGCGAGGCCGGAGGCAGTCATGGAGTCAAGCTCGAAGATCAGGTTTTGGTAACAGAGAGTGGCTTCGAGAATATGACTCGTTTCCCATTTGAAGATGCCTTTCTAGTATAGGCATTGGCTGAGAATAAATAACCAAGAGTGGGGGTATGTAGGCCCCATGATTCGTGATTTTACTGCCTCTTCATAAAAACTCGTGGGTAAACATGGTCATTCCTGCCCGCGCAGCTCACGTCTGCTTGGACGTTTGCGGTATAACGACGCATAATCACTAGATGTCGCTGGTAATGATGGGCAGAGGATACTCAGTTAAACTCGGTCAAATTAAGTTCAGTTTATTTTGGCACCTATTCTGATGACTTCGTACGACGCCTTTCTATAACGTCATATTTTGTTGTATCTACCACGCAGACGAACCGAGACGCTAAATGTATTGTTTGTTAATATCTAGGGTTACCGGCCAGTGACGGGGATCAAACCGTCGATTTTATATTGAGCGTCTGATTGAAAGAGTCGGGATAACTCTGGCGGTACCCGTATCGAAATCATTTAGACTGACACTAACGTGAGTAATGTAATGACTAATATTGTTTTGACCACATTGAATGCCAGATACATGCATTCAGCGTTTGGTCTGCGTTATCTTTATGCCAACCTGGGTGATCTACAGCCCCAGGCGCAGATCGTTGAATTCACCATTAGTCAGCGTCCGATGGATATTGTCGAAAAGGTACTGAGCTATGAACCCAAAGTCATTGGCTTTAGCGTCTACATCTGGAATGTAAAAGAGCTTGGCGAAGTAATCGCACTCATTAAGCAGGTGGCACCAAAAGTAAAAATTGTACTCGGTGGGCCTGAGGTCAGCTTTCCAACCGACTTACCACCACTGGCTGATTTGGCCGACTATATTATTACCGGCCCGGGCGAAAAAAGTTTCCCGACCTTATGCTTTCAGCTCCTCATCGGAAATGCGCCCGACCAAAAAATAATCGCTGGTGATACACTCAATCTCGGTGATCTAAAGCTACCTTACGAATTCTATGACGACGAAGATATTCGAAACCGTCTTATCTATGTCGAGGCATCCCGCGGCTGCCCCTTTAAATGTGAGTTCTGCCTTTCCTCTCTCGATAAAACGTCCGTCCCCTTCGAACTTGAGAACTTTTTAAACGAGATGGACAAGCTACATCAACGAGGTGCGCGTAACTTCAAGTTCATTGACCGTACTTTCAATTTGAAGGTCGCTACTAGTGTCGCTATTTTAGAATTTTTTCTGGCACGGATGTCCGACGATCTCTATCTTCATTTTGAGGTCATTCCCGATAATTTGCCTCAAAAGCTGAAAGCAGCGCTGATAAAATTTCCCAAAAACTCATTACAGTTTGAAATTGGAGTGCAGACCTTTGACCCGAATATTCAGCAACTCATCAGCCGCAAACAGGACAACCAAAAAACCCACGACAACTTGCGCTGGCTTCGTCAAAATACAGGCGCACATATCCACGCCGACTTGATTTTCGGGCTACCCGAAGACAGTCTTGATAATTTCGCCATTAGCTTTGATCAACTGGTCGCGCTGGAGCCGCAGGAAATCCAACTAGGCATATTGAAACGGCTGCGTGGTGCGCCGATCAATCGTCATAGTGAATGGTACCAACTGCGTTATAATCCAAACCCCCCATACAATATATTGAGCACCCGTGATATTGATTTTACAACAATGCAACGAGTCAATCGCTTCGCACGGTTTTGGGACATGATTGGCAACTCAGGTCGATTCCGTGAAACTCTACCGCTTATTCTAGACGATTCCCCATTCCAACGATTCCTCATTCTTAGCGATAACCTATATGAAAAAGCGGGCAGTACCTGGAAGATATCGCTCAAGCGAATATTTGAATTGCTCTATCAGGTAATGGTGGAAGGATTGGGTGAGGATCCTAATCTTGTCAAACAGTCACTGCTACTCGATTATCAGCGCTCTGGACAAAAGTCGGCACTCGACTTAGGTGGACCATCGTTAGAAATTATACCCAAAACAGGTAAGGCTAATAAACGACAACAACAGCACCTATAGTCGATGAAGCTGAGAAATGTTGGAACAAAAATCGGCATTAGCAGCTAAAAATCCTCGTTAGTGAGTGACATGACTTCCTACTAACGGGGCCTTAACCGAAGAATATTGCCACTATCAGTCGATACATAAATCCACCCCTGCGGGCTTTGCGCCAATGCTCGAATGCGCTGATTTAAATCACCCAGTAAACGTTCTTCGTTCATCGCCCGGTTATCAGTCGAAATCGAAATACGATTGAGATGCTGGAGCTTTAACGCCCCGGCGAAAAGGTTCCCTCGCCAGTTCGGAAAAGCCGCGCCGGTGTAGAGCAGCAAGCTACCTGGCGCTATGGAAGGAATATAAACTTTTATGGGTGGCTCGATACCCTGCTTTGTTTGGCCTTCGCCTATATCAAATGGCCCCCAATATTCTTTGCCGTGGCTAACCACGGGCCAGCCATAATTTTTCCCTTTTTGAATCAAGTTAATTTCATCACCACCACGTGGGCCATGCTCTATCGACCAAAGAATATCCTTGTCGTGATCAAATTGTAGCCCTTGAGGATTTCTATGACCATAACTCCAAATTTCGTCACGGGCATTTCTATTAGCCGAAAATGGATTGCTGTCTGGCACGCTTCCATCCAGATTAAGTCGCAAGATACTACCCATGTGATTGTCTAGATTTTGCGCCTGGTCACGCTCACCACGATCCCCAATACCGAAGTAAATATGATTGTTGCCGTCAAAAGCGATACGGCTACCAAAATGATGGCCTGTATTAGTAACAGACTGGCTCACGAGTAAATCCTGCCAATCGGTTAATTGGTTGTTATAGCGTTTGGCTCGGGCTAAAGTTGTGGCTCCACCGAGACCAACAGGTTTGCTATAGGTGAAATAAATCCAGCCAGTTTCAGCGTAGCTTGACCCAATGGCAACATCAAACATACCACCCTGACCCTGTGCGAAAACCGCTGGAGCGCCCCTTAATGTTTCGACTGTTAAGTTTGTCAGATTAAGCAGTTTTATGTCGCCACTACGCTCGGTAAAGATAAGTTCATCGACGTTGAGAAAAGCCATGCCCCACGGCACGCCCAACCCTTGAACTAGCTGCTCGATAACGATAGCGGAGTTTTTCTGAGATATGATTGTTATATTTGCTGCTAGCGCAGTACTTATCTGACCGACCAGAAGGAAAAGTAGAATTTTTAAACCAGTAACAACACGATTCATGACATGACCTTTTATTTTGGTGACGCAGAAATTATTTTTACCTAGGTTTCAATAAAAGTCAAAGCTCAAACTCTGCCATCCTGACATATCACTGTAGTTTTGCGCTAGGTACGTTTTTCAAGGATAATGCGCCAACTTTTTTAGTGACACCAGTTCTTTGAAACACGCTCGTGCTTCCCGTTGGTTCGACCATACTCATCTATCCGATAGGAAACTCGATCCTGTGGTTATCTCGTGGCTAAATGATCAGGGCTCGCTAACCAAACGTTTGATGGATTATTGCCCTGGGCAATTTTCTGTTCGGGTGTTGAGCCAGCAGTGGATAAGGCCAGAGGCCGAAGAAGTAAAAATGTTAGGTGTGCCTCGCCACCAACTGGCTTTATTAAGGCAAGTTCAGTTGTTATGCGATGACACCGTCTGTGTTTATGCTCGTTCGATTATTCCGCTCGCCACACTACGAGGAAAGCACCGGCGTTTAAAGCATCTCTCCAACAAGCCTTTAGGTGGATATTTGTTCGCGCAGCCTAATTTAAAGCGCAGTAATCAGCATATTGCACGTATCATTAGGAAAGACCCACTATTCGAAATCGCCCTGCCAGACCCACAGCAAGACTGTGATCAGTTATGGGGAAGACGCTCGCTGTTTTCCATGGGCAAAAAATCATTACTGGTCAGTGAATTTTTCCTGCCAGCCTTATTCCAGTCATAACGGTTCGACCCAAAACAAATTGAGAAGACATGAATACACCACATAAAATTGGATTCGTCAGCCTCGGTTGCCCTAAAGCAACTGTCGATTCAGAGCAAGTTATCACCCAGCTTCGAGCTGAAGGTTATGAAATTGTCCCTAGCTACGACGATGCCGACATGGTCATCATTAATACCTGCGGATTCATCGACTCGGCAGTGGAAGAGTCACTCGACACCATCGGTGAAGCGCTGCATGAAAACGGCAAAGTAGTTGTCACTGGATGCCTTGGCGCTCGATCAGAAATGCTCAAGGAAAAATTTCCGTCTCTGCTCGCAGTCACTGGCCCACATGCAAAAGACGAAGTGATGCAGGCAGTGCATAAACACTACCCAGCGCCACATGATCCATTTTTTGATTTAGTCCCCAAACAAGGTGTAAAACTAACACCGCGTCACTTCGCCTATTTGAAGATATCAGAGGGCTGTAACCATCGTTGTAGCTTTTGCATTATCCCCTCATTCCGGGGTGACCTAGTTAGTCGTCCTATTGACCAGGTGATGCAGGAAGCCGCCCATTTAGTGAATGCTGGCGTAAAAGAAATACTGGTTATCTCACAGGACACCAGCGCCTATGGCGTCGACGTTAAATACGCGACGCATTTCTGGGAAGGGCAGCCACTTAAAACTAAATTTATCGACCTTGCCAAAACGCTTGGCCAATTGGGCGTTTGGGTGCGAATGCACTATGTTTACCCGTATCCCCATGTCGATGATGTCATACCGCTCATGGCGAAAGGACTGATACTGCCGTATCTCGATATCCCGTTTCAACACGCCAGTCCAAAAATATTAAAGCTGATGAAACGTCCCGGCAGTCGCGAGCGCGTACTCGAAAGAATCCACGCCTGGCGCGAAGTCTGCCCCGAACTCGTCATCCGTAGCACCTTCATCGTCGGCTTCCCCGGCGAAACTGAAGACGACTTCCAACAACTATTAGATTTCATACAAGAAGCACAACTCGACCGCGTTGGTTGTTTTATGTACAGCCCCGTTGAAGGTGCCGCAGCAAACGATCTGCCCGATCAAGTGCCCGAAGAAATCAAACAAGATCGCTACGATATTTTCATGCAAGCACAACAGGTCATTAGCACCGCAAAGCTAACGCAGCGCATAGGACAAACCATGCAAGTGCTAGTCGAAGAAGAAACCGACGAAGGCTATGTGGGCCGCTCTTATGCCGACGCGCCAGAGATAGACGGGCTGGTATATATTGAAACGGATCAGACATTGGCTTTGGGCGAGTTTTCTCAGGTCAAGATCGTCGATACGGATGAGTATGATTGTTTTGGGGTATTGACAGTTTAGGGCCTGTCACGCTAAATATTCCGCAGATTCGGAGCTGGGGCTTTGCCGACAGGGATGTCGGTAAGGCTGTTTAACTGAGTCAGCTTGCTAATCTAGCAAACTAGAAAACAGCCTTAACCAACCTCCGTATAACCCTGCTTAGCCCCAACCCAATTTTCCAGCAACATTTTTGCAGCTGCTGAATTCTCATCAACCAACATTAGCTGCGCCAGTTCATCGACTTTGTCGAACCAACGTTGGTCCTGTAATAAATCGGCAATTTTGAAACTAGCCTCACCAGTTTGACGGGTACCGAGCACTTCACCGGCGCCTCGTAGCTCAAGATCTTTTTCCGCAATAACAAAGCCATCTTGATAGCGCCTAATAATTTCGAGACGCTTGAGTACTTGCGCCGATAAATCTGGTTTGACTAGCAATATACAAAAGCTTTGGCGTGCACCGCGTCCTACTCGCCCCCTTAACTGATGGATTTGAGACAACCCAAGTCGCTCGGGGTTTTCGATAATCATAATACTGGCATTCGGTACATCGACGCCGACTTCGATAACTGTGGTTGCGACTAGTATTTTTGTTTCGCCATTCTTAAACGCGCTTATGATGGCCTCTTTTTCAGCAGCTTTCATTCGACCGTGTACGAGGGCGACTGGCAGCTCAGGCAGCTGTGCCTGTAATGACTGATAGGTAGTCTCGGCTGCTTCACATTGCATGATTTCGGATTCGTCGATGAGGGTGCAAACCCAATAAACTTGCCCACCTTCTAGGCACGATGCAGCGACTCGCTGGATCAGACTATCCCGTTTGGTTTGGGCAATGATCGATGTTGACACAGGTTTTCGACCGGGTGGTAATTCATCGATTTGTGAATAATCCAGATCGGCATAGATAGACATTGCCAATGTGCGCGGAATTGGCGTGGCGGTCATAATCAATTGATGGGGCATTTGCTGGTCGGTCGTTTTCTTTTGTAGGGCTAATCGTTGATCAACACCAAATCGATGTTGTTCATCGATGACGATAAAACCAAGGTTATTAAAAATCACAGACTCTTGAAACAGGGCATGCGTACCAACAACAACATGGGCGTCACGAGAGGCAATCAGCGCTAGTTTCTTACTGCGTTTTTTACCTTTGTCCGCCCCCATCAAACAAACCACGTTGAGACCCAACGGGGTCAGCCACGCCAGTAGGTTTTGATAGTGCTGTTCAACCAGTATTTCGGTTGGCGCCATCATAGCTGCTTGGTAACCCGATTCGACCACTGGCAGACAAGCTAGTGCTGCGACCACAGTTTTGCCAGAGCCGACATCTCCCTGAAGCAAGCGCATCATAGGCTGTGATTGACTGAAATCCTGCATCACTTCGGCCACCACTCGCTGTTGCGCCATTGTGAGTTGGAACGGTAGGTTTTCGATGAACTTTTCATGCAAGTCACCATCGGTTTTAATCGACGGGTTACTCAATTTTTGAACTGATATTCGTCGTTCAAGCAATGCTAGCCGGTGAGCGGTGAGCTCTTCTACAATAAATCGATCTTGAGCGGGGTGTCGACGGCTAGCAATTAGCTGGGTATCGGTCTGCTGTTGAGGACTATGCAGACTGAGCATTGCCGATTTGAAATCAGGGAAACTATTTTGGGCGAGCCAGTATTCAGGCAAGGTTTCTGGCATGTCGTCTTGATTTAGATGAGTAATAACCTGACGAATAATTTTCGTTATTGATAGTTGGTGCAGACCTTCAGTAGTGGGGTACACCGGCGTCAAGTTTTGCTCTAGTGGCGGTGGGTTTTGAGCATCTAATACTTCAAATTCAGGGTGGATCATTTCTAGCTCGCCTTGCGCGATGCGAACTTCACCAAATAACCGAAGCCTATTACCTTTCTGTAACTGTTGCTGTTGGCCGCTACTGAAAAAAAACAAACGGATAGTCAGCAAACCACTATGATCTTCAAGCTTGGCGACCAGTACCCGGCGTGAGGGTCCCTGGCGCCGAAAGTTGACCGCTACCTGTAGCACTTCGGCTTCGATTAATTGTTTTCGCCCCGGTTGCAACCCACCAATGGGAGTCACTTGAGTTCGATCTTCATAGCGCAGTGGCAGATGGAACAGCAGGTCGCGTTGGGTCTCTAGGCCGAGCTTTTTTAACTTCTCGCCTACCTTTGGCCCAACACCTTTTAGAAATTGCACTCCCTGTGCTGACCAGTGTTCCACGTCATTACCTATGTTATTTTGCCATGAGATTTTTTGGGTTAATCAAGCGCGAGGATCGCGTCCATTTCAACTTCCGAACCCTTGGGCAATGCCGATACTTCAATAGCTGCTCGAGCTGGGTAAGGCTCTGCGAAATACTTCGCCATGATGGTGTTTACGGTTGGGAAGTTGGACAGGTCTGTTAGGTAGATATTGAGTTTAACGACATCTTTCAAGCTACCACCGGCAGCTTCAGATACGGCCGTGAGGTTATCAAATACGCGCGTAATCTGTGCATCGATGCCACCGCTGACGATTTCCATCGAAGCCGGATCAAGCGGGATTTGTCCCGAAATATAAACCGTGTTATCTACCTTAACCGCTTGAGAATAGGTGCCGATTGCGGCAGGTGCTTTGTCGGTCTGAATAATTGTTTTTGCCATGAGATTGCCTCTAATTGCTTTAATTAAATTAAATTGAACTACACAAAACTAAAATTGACTGTGCATTATGCTGTAATAAGTTTTAGCTGCAAAAGGTTTTAATGTCGATACAGCAGCACGACCTATCAAGGTACGACTATTGTGCTCGCCTGTTACTTACGAGCAATTCGAATCACCACCGAAAGTAGGCGCAATTTTTTCATGATTCGAGCGAGATGAATTCTATCGGTAACAACGACGACAAATTCGATAGTCGATATGCGACCATCTTTCTCGGTTAAATTAACCTGTTCGATATTAGACGACGCATTCGCAATAGTGGTCGCTAGATTCGCTAAAACACCCCGCTCATTCGCAACATCAACGCGTAAAAATGCGAGGTATTCACCCTCGACGTGTTCTGACCATTGCACCGACAGGTGCCGATTTTCGCTACTGGTTTCTGACATGTTCCGACAGTTTTGTTGGTGTACAACAATACCCTTGCCTGCCGACATGTGGCCCATGATGGCATCGCCGGGCACCGGCCTACAGCATTTGGCAAATGACACCACCATGCCTTCCGTGCCTTTAATGGCGAGTGGCTTCCCAGATTCATCAAATGCGTTTGAATCATCATCCTCGATATCGTACATGGCTTTTGCCACCAAACCTGGACTACGATTACCAAGACCAATTTGAGCCATCAACTCATCTTGATCGCTCATACGATACTGAGCTAAAACACGCTCTATTCTGTCTTGCGTAATCGCCTCGACACGCCCGACAATTTGATTAATAGACTGCTGCAACAGACGCTGCCCTAACGATATCGCTTCGTCTGTTTGCATTGACTTAAGGAAGTGCCTGATATTAGTGCGTGCTTTTGCGGTAATAACAAAATCGAGCCAACTGGGGTGAGGACGACTGGCATCAGAACTGATAATTTCGATAGTCTGTCCGTTATAGAGCTTACTGCTTAATGGCAACATACGGTTGTCGATGCGCGCTGCGACACAAGTATGTCCCACATCAGTATGCACGGCATAGGCAAAGTCGACCACGGTAGAGTCACGTGGCAATTTTTTGATCTCCCCTATGGGTGTAAATACATAAATTTCATCCGGGAACAGGTCGACCTTAACACTCTCAAGGAACTCCTGAGAGCTGCCCGATTTCTGCTGCATTTCGAGCAGGTTCTTCAGCCATTCGAGCGCACGATTTTGCGCCGTAGAAGTACTATATTCGCCTTCCTTATAAATCCAGTGAGCGGCAATGCCAGACTCCGCAAAATGCTCCATCCCTTTGGTTCGTATCTGAACCTCAATCGGCACGCCGTGCGGGCCAAATAAACTACTGTGCAATGATTGATAACCATTGGTTTTAGGAATCGCCAGATAATCCTTAAAACGGCCCGGCAATGGCTTATAGAGGTTATGCACAACGCCAAGCACACGATAGCAGTCATCCTCTGACTCCGTCATAATCCGCACGCCAAACACGTCAGTTAACTGTTTGAAGCTCACGTTCTTCTGCTTCATCTTGCGATAGATGCTGTGGATATTCTTTTGCCGGTATTTAACCGAAGCCGAAATATTAGATTCCTTCAATCGATCCTTGATCGCATTCTCGATAGTATTAAATATCTCTTTACGATGCCCGACGACTTCTTTACAGGCACTCTCCAAAGCGCGATAACGCATCGGGTAGGCACTGCGAATAGACAAGTCGAGCAGTTCGTGGCGCACCTTAAAAATACCAAGACGATTGGCTATTGGTGCGTAAATATCCATTGTTTCTTTAGCGATGCGACGACGCTTATCGGGCGGCATGGCATCGAGCGTGCGCATGTTATGCAAGCGATCCGCAAGCTTGATAATAATGACACGAATATCCTTAACCATTGCCAACATCATCTTACGGAAGTTCTCGGCCTGGGCCTCAGCTCTACTGCGGAAGTCGAGATGGGTCAGCTTGCTAACCCCGTCGACCAATTCGGCAACTTCACCTCCAAACTGATCAGCAATTTGCGACTTTGTAGTAGTCGTATCCTCAATCACGTCATGCAAAATCGCAGCGACAATACTACTCATATCCATGCGCAATTGGCTGAGAATTAACGCGACCTCAACCGGGTGACTAATATAAGGCTCACCCGAAACTCGGCTCTGCCCTTCGTGTGACTTCGCACCCAACAGGAAAGCAGAATAAACCACCTCAACCTGATGTGGCTCTAGGTAAGTGGCAAGCTCCGTGCACAGCTCATTAATTTTGGTGCTATCAGCACTGAGCGGCCGATCATCGGCGACTATTTCGAACAGATTGGCGTTTTCGACCCGAGACATGCTTCTATTGGTTATCCTATTGTGATCTGACAGCTTTTAGTTGGCTGTTATACCATATCTAGTGGTCTGTCGTTAGACCTTGAACGTTGGTCAGACCCACGTGATGAGTAAGTCGATGGTGAGCTGTAATCTCCTCTGACACTATGACCATTAACAGGTAACTACCTGACTACTTTGACAGCCGTAGGGAGAGAAAACGAAGTGCTTATCTGCCCTACGTGCTGGGAGCAAAAGACCAGGCCCAAAATCCCCTAAAAATGAAATCGACTAACTATCATCCGAACTAACAAAATTCATAGAAACCGAATTAACACAGTGACGTGTATTCTTACTGGTCAAACCTTCTCCTTCAAACACATGCCCAAGATGACCATCGCATTTGGCACAGAGTATTTCGGTACGTCGCCCATCCGCATCCGTTTCACGTCTTACAGCGCCGACAATTTCATCATCAAAACTGGGCCAGCCACAATGCGAATTGAATTTATGTTCTGATCGATATAGGGGTTCGTTGCATTGCTTGCAGGTGTAATACCCACCTTCAAAAAAATCGTCGTACTTACCAGTGAAAGGAGCCTCGGTCCCTTTGTGTAAAACAACGCGGGACTCTTCTTCGTTTAGTTCGCTATATTTGTTAGTCATGATTGATCCTCAAGTCACGGGTTTAGTTACCAGCAATGATAACAACAATCAGGCTGATGGATAGCGATTGTTGCCTTTAGAGTTCCGCGCTCTTCGTTGCCTATTTCGAGGTGAAGAATTGCTCGCTACTTTGCCCCTTATCTTCCGACTCTATTTACTTCCAGCAGTCGCCATGGTTTCGCGGGCTTGGTGAAGCTTCTTATAGCTTTCTATCAGCCGAAGATGTTTGTCTAGACCTTCTAGTTTCATGCTCGTTTTGGTCAGCCCAAAGAATTTAATCTGGCTATTCACTGAGCCGACAACGTTGGTCATTACTTCGTCCCCAAACATCCGGCTTAGGTTGGCGATGAAATCCTCAAGCACCATTTCTTCATCCAGTGTAATCTCTATTACGGTGTGAACCGCTTGATAGAATAAACCGCGCTCGACAGTGTTGTCGTTGAATTGCAAGAATTCCCCTACCAGTTCATAGGCTTCGTCTAGTTCACCCAAAGCAAGGTTAATGAGGATTTTCAGCTCTAAGATAGTCAGCTGTCCCCAGACCGTATTTTCGTCAAACTCGATACCAATCAGGGTTCGAATATCGGTATAGTTGTCTAGCTGGCTTTCCTCCAAACGGGCTAACAAATTGGCCAAAGACTCATCATTTAACGAATGTAAGTTCAAGATGTCTGCGCGATATTGCAGTGCTTTGTTGGTGTTGTCCCAAATCAGGTCTTCTACCGGATAAACTTCAGAATAGTCCGGCACAAGAATACGGCAGGCTATCGCACCAAGATTATCAAACACGGCAATATATGCCTCTTTGCCTAGGCCTTCTAAAATAGAGAACAAGTGAGCACTCTCTTCTTCGCTAGTGCCCGAAAAATTCCACTCGCAGAATTCATAATCCTGTTTGGCGCTAAAGAAACGCCAGGAAATTACGCCTGTCGAATCGATGAAATGTTCTATAAAGTTCTCTGGCTCAGTGACGGCTAAACTATTAAAAGTTGGTCTAGGAACATCATTAAGGCCTTCAAAACTGCGACCCTGCAAAAGCTCGGTTAAACTTCGCTCCAGCGCCACTTCAAAACTCGGGTGTGCCCCGAATGAAGCAAACACGCCACCCGTTTTTGGGTTCATAAGTGTTACGCACATCACTGGAAATTGACCACCCAAAGACGCATCTTTAACCAATACCGGGAAACCCTGCGCTTCAAGCGCCTGAATGCCCTGTAAAATACTCGGGTACTTTTCTAGCACTTGCTGTGGCACATCGGGCAAAGCCATTTCGCCTTCTATGATTTGCCTCTTTACTGCGCGTTCGAATATCTCCGACAGACATTGAACCTGCGCTTCATGTAGGTTGTTGCCCGCACTCATGCCATTGCTTAAAAACAGGTTCTCGATCAAATTTGATGGGAAGTACACTGTCTCACCATCGGAGTAACGACCATAAGGAATAGCGCAAATGCCACGTTCGACCATGCCTGAATTGGTATCAATTAAATGGCTGCCAAGAAGTTCGTGGTCTGGATTATAAATATCTATGCAGTACTGATCGAGAATACCTTTTGGAAGCGCGTCATTAGCTTCTGGGGCAAACCATTTTTCATTCGGATAATGAACGAACTCACTATTAGAAATGTCATGACCAAAATACTGGTCGTTGTAAAAGAAATTACAATTAAGGCGCTCTATAAATTCACCTAACGCCGAGCAAAGCGCACTTTCTTTGGTGGCTCCCTTACCATTGGTAAAACACATCGGCGACGCCGCATCACGTATATGCAGTGACCACACGTTCGGCACAATATTGCGCCACGATGAAATTTCTATTTTCATTCCAAGTTCGGATAGAATAGCCGTCATATTTTGGATGGTTTTTTCGAGCGGTAAGTCTTTGCCCAGAATCAACGTGCTGGATTGGTCGTCGGGCTGCGCCATTAGCATCGCCTGGGCATCTTCGTCGAGATTCGCTATCGACTCAATCGTAAACTCAGGCCCTTCCTGAACTACCTTCTTCACGGTGCAGCGATCAATCGAACGCAAGATACCCTGACGGTCTTTTTCCGAGATACTTTCTGGAAGCTCGACTTTGATCTGAAAAATCTGGTTATAGCGATTCTCGGGATCGACAATATTGTTTTGTGACAAGCGGATGTCATCAGATGGAATGTTACGAGACAAGCAGTACAAGCGCACAAAATACGCCGCACAAAGCGCCGATGACGCTAGAAAGTAATCAAACGGCCCTGGTGCTGAACCATCGCCCTTATAACGAATGGGTTGATCAGCAATCACGGTAAAGTCGTCAAACTTCGCTTCAAGTCTGAGATTTTCGAGGAAATTAACTTTGATTTCCATTAAGGGTGCCTCTAAAAATAATAATTTTTGCGTGATCTGCTTTTTGTGACGCCACAATCGCCGAAAAAGTGCATTTTTAGAAGTGCCCTTAGGTAGGTTCCGGAATTGAAGCTTCTGTCCGAAGCAATAAATTGCTAGTTGCCTGACGGATGAAAATGGAAGATGTCATCCATTAGTTTGTGAGATACCATTTTTCAAAGTGTATATGCCAGAAAACAACAGGCTAGGTCTTTCTAAATCGCCATAATAAATATATGAATATGATACGGAAAGACCTTGCCTTCATTTTGGTGGTTTTTCTTGGCCGTTCCTTGAAGGCCGGGCGCTAATTCACTTAGCGCAGAAACCGCAAGCTACGCTCGATTCCTGTACTGATTGCTAATTTTGTTACCTTGACTGCTGCTATAAACCGAGATTTCGAGTTATAACTTCCGCTGAAGTAATAATACGCTTTGTCCGATGAAGCTCTGCATGCTTTTCTTCTTCGGTGTACCCTGCTGGTTCGCCAGTTCCTGTGCTAACAAGCCAGGAGTTTTCGGGTTTTCGAT
>JBLHID010000008.1:0-42735 GCA_047615545.1 Polaribacter sp. | reverse complement strand
GACTTTTTAAACACTTGCTCGCGCTGCACAGTCGAAGTCGAGTTATATAAATGCATGATGGCACTGCGCGCACCTTTTAGTGCTTCAAAGCTGCGGGCAATTAGTGGTTCTCGCGCCTGGGTTAATACTTGAATAGTGACGTCATCGGGCACTAAATTTTGCTCGATTAGCTGGCGTACAAAATCAAAGTCAGGTTGTGAGGCGGCTGGGAACCCAACCTCGATTTGTTTAAACCCAACATCAACCAATAGTTCGAACATGGCCAGTTTCTGACTCGGTGACATCGGCTCGATTAAAGCCTGATTGCCATCGCGTAAATCGACACTACACCAATCGGGCGCTTTCTCTATAGCCCGATCAGGCCAACGGCGATTGGTTTTTGCGATGGTGGGAAAGGCACGATATTTTTTATGATTGAAGACTGACACCAGTATTTCCTATTACAGTATTTATTGGAGACACTATAAAGCATTTCAAATAGATATTGATTGCAATTCCAACCTTAATAACATCTAATCTTGCTATTATTACCTATTTATTGACAGAATATTAGCCAATTACTTCAATATTTGAGCGCTAAGCATATATGACACTATCACTCGATAAAATTGACAAGCATATCCTCACTCTGATGCAATCTAATGGTCGCATTAGCAACCTTGAGCTATCTGACAAAGTGGGGCTATCGCCCACACCTTGCTCAAGACGTGTTAAACGTTTGGAGGAATCTGGATTAATTGACGGTCATGTCACGCTTCTGAACAAAGAGGCACTTGGGCTTAACCTGACTGCAATTATCGGTATTTCGATGGATCGTCATACACCTGACCGTTTTGAGCAATTTGAAAAGGCGATTGTAGATATGCCCGAAGTTATTGAGTGCAGTATTGTCACAGGGCAAAGTGCTGATTTTTTACTTAAAGTGGTAGTAAGAGATATGCAACATTACGAAAAATTCTTACTCGGCGATCTCACCCGCTTGCCTGGCGTCACTGGGGTTCACTCGAGCTTTGTACTCAGGCAGATTGTTAAAAAAACAGCCTTGCCACTTGACCAATTAGGCTGATAAATTGACTTGGTCAATTAGCTTGGTCAATCGACTTGATATCTACTAGTATGCAAGGCGCACCTCCAATCAACCTTTCGGCCACACCAGATTGACTAAAAATAATAGTAGCACCTCAGACAAAAACAGTTCAGATACAACCAGCTCAGAACAGTCTACAAAAGGTATTGTTTTACTTGTTATCGGCACTTTGCTATTCGCCTGCCAGGACGCGATTACCAAACACTTAACCCAGACACTCGAAGTCGCGCAAATTATCAATGTGCGATTTTTCTTTTTCTCTCTTTTTGCGATTGCTTTTGCAATGAGAAAAAACGGATTGAAAGCCGCTTTCAATTCGTCGGCACCGAAGCTGCAAATTTTTAGGGGTTTATTAATTTGTTGTGAAATAGCGCTATTTGCATACACACTTCGTTACATTGGCTTAGCCGAGCTACACACCATTTTTGCTTGTTTTCCGCTCATTGTCACACTACTGTCAGTCCCCATTTTGGGTGAAGCAGTTGGTTGGCGACGTGGGCTAGCGGTCTTTGTTGGTTTCGTGGGTACTATCATAATAATTGACCCGGGAATTGATCTAGGAGTTGAATCGGCAATCGACCCTGGCGCTGGTATATTTAGCCCTTTCGCACTAATGGGCCTGAGCTGCGCTTTTATGTTTGCGCTTTACAACCTGATAACCCGCAAGGTGTCAAAGGTTGATAGCTTCGAAACGTCCCTGCTTTACTTTGGTGTCGTCGGTTTTTTGGCTTCATTATTAGTCATTCCATTTTACTGGCAAACGCCAAATCAGGACGAGATCTTCTGGTTATTGATCATCAGCGTAACTGGCATCATGGGGCATATACTTCTAATCAAAGCGCTGCAATTGGCACCGGCAGTTATATTGCAACCCTTCAATTATTTTGTTCTATTGTGGGCGACAGGCATTGGTTACGTCGTTTACGACGAAATACTACCGGTTCAAACATTGGCCGGCGCTGCTTTAGTCGTGGCGAGCGGCGTGTTTATTGGATACCGAGAGTACAGGCTATATCAGCGAGAACGTCGTGCTAAGGTTGGGACTGCTAGCTCAAGCTCTCGCTAGCTGAAGCCACATGGCTTGCTTGCGGCCTTCATCAGCGAAGCTAGCATTAATGCTATTGAATACCAGTTGCCTAGCTTGCTGCTCGCTCAGGTCTAGGTCTTGCGCCAGCGCCAGAAAATTCTCGGTCATATAACCACCAAAGTAGGCAGGGTCATCCGAGTTTACTGTCACACAAACACCCTGTGCTAACATGACTAAAATAGTGTGCTTGGCCATCGTTTCAAATACGCGCAGCTTGGTGTTGGATAATGGGCAAACAGTCAAAGGCATTTGGGTTTCGGCGAGGTGCGTCATCAGTGCTGGGTCATCTATCGCACGAACCCCATGATCGATACGTGAGACCTGTAAATCATTGATTGCTGTCCAAATGTAATCAGCAGGCCCTTCTTCACCAGCGTGCGCAACCGTAAGCAACCCAAGTGATCGGGCGCGTGCAAAAACACGACTAAATTTTTCAGGTGGGTGGCCCTGTTCCGAACTATCCAGCCCAACCGCTACGATGCGCTCTAGAAATGGTTCAGCCATCGCCAATGTATCAAACGCAGCCTGCTCACTTAGGTGGCGTAAAAAGCACAGAATAAGGTGACTGCTAATTCCTAGGTGAGTTTCGCCATCCATAAGTGCTCGACAAATGCCGTTGACCACTGCTTCAAAAGATACGCCACGGTCGGTGTGTGTTTGAGGATCAAAAAATGGTTCGACATGCATAACATGCTGGCTATGACATTTTTGCAAATAGGCCCAGGTTAAGTCATAAAAATCCTGCTCGACTAAAAGGACATTAGCACCCTGATAATAAATATCTAAAAATGCCTGCAAATTGTCAAACTCGTAGGCTTCACCCAGTTGAGTAACACTTTCAAAAGGCAGATGAATATCATTTCGTTCTGCAAGCTTGAACATCAGCTCAGGTTCCAAACTACCTTCCAAATGTAAATGTAGCTCGACTTTAGGCAACTGGTTCAACCATTCTTGGGTCAACATTTTGTAGTCACTAATGTCATATCAATTTCTCTATGGTGATCAATAACGAGTGCGATTTAAGATCGATGTAATTGTAGGCATCCTTAATAACTGCGTCTGTATCATTGCTCGCAATCCGATGAGTTTCGCATACTTTCCAACGCTACTGGCTTTTATATAGAGAAAACATGTAGTGCCAAGGTTTTCACCTCGACAAAAGTCCGCTGCAACAAGCCTCTCTTAGCTTGCGCTGTTATTGATGCCAGCTAATCTTAGTTGTTGCGCCAGACCATCTGATTCCCCTGATGAAAATTGAAACAGCGAATACTCTAAAGTTTAACTGATTGGACGTAGTCTGTTCTGCTCTAACTTCCATTAAAGATTTATCTGCAGGAATTTGTAGACTCTTTATACTTGCAGCGCTGAAAATAGGTCGTTGTCATAAGATACACTTGTATTACAGCTAGGCTTAATAGCCCGTTAAGTCACTCATTGAAAAAACTGTTTCGATTATGGTTTGGAAGTTCGGGCTAAAGCAGGCCGACAATAGCCCGATTATGTATCGAATTAATTATTAAATAGGCAGTAAAACATGGCAAAGATATTTCAAAAAGGCCCGGCAATGAAACAGGCTGATCGCGGTAAATCGAATTTTGAAACTAAAAGCGCTTCGCGTTTGGGAAGTCGGAAGGTACCAGCGCAAATCCGTGTTCAAACAGAGGAACGCGAACAGGCGCTGGCAGCGGTTTGTGCCGAAAATGGATGGACTTGTATAATTGAGGTGGATTCTGAGCAAGATGAAGATATCCGCAACCTCGAGGTTTTACAAAACAAACAAGTTACTTCTGTGAGTGCCAAGACCCCTAATCGTAACGACCCCTGTTCTTGTGATAGTGGCAAGAAGTATAAGAAATGTTGCGGCGCATAATTATTTTAGTTTGTTGCTTCCACCTAACTTAAACTCTGTATTAGGTGGAAGCGTTATAAGCCACCAGCATTTCGACCTTCCATTGCCCACACACCCGTGAGACTTAATTGCCTATTAGTCCACAAATGGAATCGGACATTATGGGTACATCAGAAGCTTGATCGTAAACGTTTAGTAAATCACATCGAGCAAGAAATCCACAGCAGCCTAAGTTGTGTTTGAGGATTACAAGTAGAGAAGATATCTATCGTGCAGTTTTAGCTAGACAGATCCAAAGTTCCATTCTTTTCTCAATCGATTCTCATTTAATTGTAGCCATTGCAGAGCAATAATAGTCGCTGACGACTTAATGGTGCCATCAGATAACCACTGATAAGCTGTATCAACATCAACCACTTCTGCTCGAATGTCTTCATTTTCTTCAGCCAGTCCATGTATGCCGCCAATGCCATTGCTGTCGACTATGCCACAAAATAAAGTGCACTCTTCAGTCGTGCCGCCTGGACTAACATAATACCGACATATTTTTTCTAGCTTTGTTATGTCGCAGTTGGCTTCTTCCCTGCTTTCCCGAATGGCAACGTCTTCGACTGTTTCGCCTTCATCAATTACTCCGGCAACACACTCCAGCAACCAGGGCGAAGTTTCGTCGTGAATGGCACCGGCTCTAAATTGTTCTATTAGCACGACTTTCCTGCGTTTGGGGTCATAGGGTAGTAAAGCAACTGCTGATCCACGTTCGAATATTTCTCGGGTGAATACTGTGCTAGTACCGCCACCAAATAACTCATGTGAAACAGCATATTCCTCCAATCGAAAGTATTTTTCGAATAACAGTCCTTGATTCTCAAGGCGCCATTGATAGTTCATAGTTGGACGGTCTCAATTAATTGTTCAGGTTTTTTCAAGAATTCTGATAACTTGTTGCAAGTCCTATTCTGTATCTACGCTAGACCGTGGCAATTCGGTAATCAGTTCTGTGTGAAAAGTGTACCCATTCCACAGCGTTCTAAGTTGTTCAAATTTCCCCGTGTTTCCAGTTCGCAGGCTGGCAGTTTTGAGAAATGTCTTGAGGACGCCGACTCTGCAAGCGTAAAAGCCAATGTGGCGGAAAATCGTGCAGAGAAGCAACATTAAATTGTAGAGACATATTGCCAAACTGTTCAATTATCGATCTAAATATGTTCTAGTTCATCGCTACTTAGCTCACGTGCTTCTTCTGGCAGCATGACGGGGATACCATCTCTGATCGGGTAAGCTAGGCGTGAGGTTCGAGACAGTAGCTCCTGCGCTTTTTTATCGTAGACCAACGGCCCCTTAGAAATGGGATCGACGAGAATGTCTAACAAATGTTTATCCATGATGTTTAGTCTCTAGTAACTGTAATATTTCGTTTTCTAGGTCGGTCGAAAAATCGATCCCAAGTGGTACTACCCAGATGTTATGGTTCGAAACCCCTTTTAATTTCACGGCATCTTTGTGAGTAACCAAAATAGGTAAATCGGGCTTAAGTTCAAGGTCACTTGGTGTGAAGGCATAATGATCCGGAAACTCATGAGCAATGGGATCAATACCCACCTGTACTAGACTGGCAAAGAATGTTTCAGGAAAACCGATACCAGCCAGCGCATGAACTTGTCTCCCTTTGAACTGAGTAATATGTACCTTGTTCGATGGGTCGTTTAGGTTCCATACTTCATTTAAGGATTCTACTATCTGATTACCATCACGATTGATGGTGATGTCGGCCTTATCTAAGCGTCTACGCGTCTCTCTGAGTGGACCCGCTGGAATCATTAAACCATTGCCAAATGCGACTAGGCGACATACTACGATTTCGATGTCGCGTTTTAACCCATAATGTTGCAGTCCATCGTCCGATAAAATGATATTGGTATCAGGAAATTGCGCCAATATTTGTTCTGCTGATTCAATACGATTCGAGCCAACACCCACTGGGCAGTGGCAAATTTCGGAGATCATATTAGCTTCGTCACCAGCCCCAATGTTTATCTGACCACCGCTTAATATCTGCACTTTATCTTCGTTGCCGCTTTTGTATCCACGAGTCACGATAGCAGGTTGATATCCCTTGTCTTTCAGTAATCGAAATAGCGCGATGACGACCGGCGTTTTACCATTACCACCAAGTGTTACATTACCAACGATAATCGTGGTGACCGGCAGTCGAGTAGATGACAATAGACCGATGTGATAGCACAGTCGCCTAACACGAGATAATAGGTAATAGAGCAAGGACAGCGGCATGAGCGCAATAGCGAGAGGGTTTATCGACCATAACCACCAGCCTTGGCGTCTTTGCGTCGAGGCCATCATCCAGTGGCTCATGACGGATTTGTCCAACGTAATTGACTGAATTTCTGGTTGATTCGTAATACCAGTTAGCTCTGTCACACTCGCATCGATATCCCGAAATTGCATCGAATGCAACTTTGCGTAAGTACCGTTTAATTCAAGCAAACCGTGATGATCACCTTGCTCTAGCAATTTTCCTTGATCAAGCACCAAGATCCGATCCGCATGTTCGATGGTCGATAGACGATGCGCAATAACCAATGTGGTGCGATTCGTCATTAGGTTTTCAATCGCGTTCTGGATGTAGCGTTCTGACTCGGTATCTAGCGCGGAGGTTGCTTCATCTAGTATTAATATAGGCGCGTCTTTTAATAAAGCACGGGCAATCGCGATACGTTGTCGTTGGCCACCGGATAGTAATACACCTCGTTCACCAACCTTAGTGTTTAACACTTCCGGTAGTGTCTCGATAAATTCCCAGGCAAAGGCCTGTTTTGCGGCTTCAATAATTTGCTCATCGCTGACTGCATCAGATAAGCCATAGGCGATATTATTGCGAATCGTATCGTTAAATAGGCGCACGTCCTGCCCCACATAAGCGATCTGTCGACGGAGATCTTTTAGCTTGTAATCTTGTATACGTTCACCATCGAGCAGAATCTCCCCACCATCAAGTTCGTATAATCGCGGGATCAAGTTAACTAAACTCGATTTGCCACTACCAGATCGACCTACGATGGCTATCGTTTGGTTCGGTGCCACGTTGAAACTAATATTGTCGAGCACCAGTTCATTATTATTGTGATATTTGAGCGCAATATTTTTGAATGACAGCTGACCTTTGGTTCGATCTAATCTTATTTTTCCAGTGTCTTCTTCGCTTTCGGATGCTGTAAAGGCGAAGATACTCTCACCCGCAGCAATACCTTCCTGGATGCTGGCATTAATCGACGACAGCACACGCATGGGGACCAATACCATCGTCATCGCAATGATAAACGAAACAAAATCACCGGTTGTGATAATGCCGCGCATTGATTCCGAAGTGGCAAACGCAACGATCGCCGCAAAGGCTATCGAGATGATAAACTGGACAAACGGTACGCTAACCGCCTTTGCTACCGACAATTTTAAATGTAGTTTGAGATTATTTTGATTTATTTCAGCGAACTTTTTACGTTCGAAATCAACGCCACCAAATATTTTGACGATTCGGTTCGAGTCGATCACTTCCTGAGCGATCATCGATACATCACCCATCGATGATTGGATGCTTTTGCTCAGCCTGCGAAATCGCCCTGTTAGTTTGACCACTACCAGAAATATGATCGGACCCGCTAGCAGAAATACGCAGGTTAATTGCCAGTTAAGCCAAAACATGTAACCGAGTAAAACGATGATACGTAAGGTGTCTTGAATGAAAACAGTCAGCGCCGATGAAACCGATGTTGCAACTCTTTCCACATCGAACGAAAAACGAGTCAGAATAGCGCCCGAAGATGACTGGTCATACTCGGTGCTGGTCATCGTGATGAGTTTGTCGAACATGGTTTGACGTAATGAATTAATGACGTTGCGGCCGATGTAATCCATACAATAGATTCGAGTGAATATGGTAACCATACGCACCAGAAAAATCAGTATGATGGCAATAGGAATCATCTTGATAATGAAAGGATCGCCCCCGATAAAACCCTCATCCAGCATTGGCTTCATGATGTAAGCAAACGCGGCTTCTGTGCCAGCGAACACGATCATGGCGATAACCGCCATCCCAAAATAGGTTTTGTGCTCGAAAGCCAGGCTCAACAAAGCCCGATAAGCTTTAACCCCAGTTGGTTTATCGTCAGTTGGCTTAGTGTCAGTTGCGTTTGTGGTCAATAGGATTTACTCGATTGGTCGTGTGGTAGCGATTGAAACATGACTTAAGCCAAGCTTGCCAACAACATCCATAGCCGTCACCAATGATTGGACAGGGGACTCAGCATCCGACTGAATGACAATTGGCCTATCAGCACCACTCATGACTCGTTTTAACGCAAAGGATAAAGCGTCACTTTTCGTGCTGCTTATTTCACGTGCGTTAAGAAAGAAATGCCCACGGGCATCAATCGCCAGCTTAATCGGCTGTTTAGCCTTCGTCGATTGGCTATCACTGGCCTTTGGTAGCTGAATCTTCAATTGTGAGGTTGTATCGAAAGTGGTTGATACCATGAAGAAGATCAACAACAAAAACACCACATCTATCAGTGGTGTCAGGTTAATGTCGACATCTTCAACCTCTGATCGGTCGTTAAATTTCATACCTTAGTCTTGGCTAATTTTGGCTGTCTAGGATCGCCATCTAAAACATCACTATGCAAGAATACAACTAGCTTCATTGCCTCAGCTTCCATTCCGATGACTAGATCATCGATTTTACGTTTTAGATGACGATGGAAGATCAAACAAGGAATGGCTATTGTCAAACCTGCGGCTGTTGTAATCAGTGCTTCCGATATCCCGCCTGCTAGTTGTCCAGGATCACCGACACCTGCGGTTGTAATCGCAGTAAATACTTTGATCATTCCAATGACAGTACCCAGTAAACCCAGTAATGGCGTGATGGTAGCAATGGTACCCAACGTGTTCATAAATCGTTCCATTTCGTGGACGACGAATCGCCCATTTTCTTGAATACTCTCACGAACCAGATCACGAGATAAGTGGCGATTTGACAAGCCGGCTGCCAACACTTTGCCAAGAGGTGAGCCTTCCTCGATTTCTTGAATGTGTTTATCCGTGAGCGCATTTTTCTCTAGTAGTATCCAAATACCGCTCACCAATTTTCCTGGTATTACTTTTCTCTCGCGCAATGTCCATGAACGCTCTGCGATAATTGCGACAGCAATTACTGAACAAAGCAATATTGGAATCATCAACCAACCACCTGCTTGAACCAGTTCTAACACGGACACCACCTCATATTTGAATGCGGCACATGATACTTTAATCAGCTCGAAGATGAGAAGTTTTTTACTGCGATCCTAGGAGTCTATCCGACTTCGGATGGATCTACCCGACAATAGCCCATGCGTTGCTCTACCTCCTGCGTTTGTGTAAATGTGCAGAAAAATCATTTTAACCAAATTACCGACCCAATTCGTGAATAGGATCAATATTAGCCTTATTCAATCAAAAATGAGCCCGGGGTTATTTCCCCGCGTTACGATTACCTAAGTCTGGCAAACCACTAATGTTCCTTAGTAATAACCAAAATCCATTTCTTTTTTGGGATCAGTGCCACAATCTGGGGTGGCGTATACGTTGGCTCTCGATTAGAGACTTGCTTGAATCACTGTAAAAAGTAACCGCCCCATGCTTATCTGTTCGGTATATCTGACTCATAATTGCTTGGTAACGCGCAACCACCTCCGGTTTTGGAAAGTCCCAACGATTGTCTTTACCGACAGTAAATATGACGGTGTTTGGCGATACCCCATCAATAAAACCAATTGTTGATGAGGTTAAGCTGCCATGATGCGGGGCCACTAGCAGGTCTGCTTTTAGTCGGTCAGGATCGATACTGACTAACCAGTCTTCCCGTTCGGTTTCAATATCGCCAGCGATCAACACAGAGTGTTTGCCCTGTATTTTTAGTACGCAGGAACGATTATTGGTATCGTCCATGAGTGCGATAATATTGTCCTTTTTGGGAAAGGCCAGAAACTGAAAGTCAACGCCATCCCAACGCCAGGCCGACATACTATGACAAGGTTGAATTCGCCGGTCGAGGTTAAATCGCTTTTGCAGCCGTCTTGGTGTACCCGACACCAAGACCGCAGAATCGAAGTCAGACTTAAATGTATGAAAGCCACCGCTATGGTCTTGATCGACATGGCTAATGACCATTAAATCTGGCTTTGGAATATTGTAATGCTGTAAAAATGGTTTAACGACCCAGCTACCTGCACTAAAGCCGCGGTCATTACCGGGCCCAAAATCGTAGACCATGCTGTGATGCCTGGTTCTAATGATCACCGAGGTTCCCATTCCAACATCAAGTACGGTCATTTCATAACCACCGTATTGCAGTTTTTCCGGTTGCCAAATGACCGGAAGCAGTACCAATATCAAAGATAGTTTTTTACCAGGAATAGCACGAGGCATCACTAATACGGCGAGACCTACCAGCGACAAAATGAGTAATGGCATTGGAATGTAGGCGGTACCAATCGCATCGAATCCTGAATTCAGCAACCACTCCAAATATTCCAATAAAAAGGACAAACCTCTGTCACAAACGATTAATAGCCAATCGGTGTAGGGCAAATTGACCGAGGAACAAAAACTGGCTAATAATGCGAGCGGAAGCAGTATAAAACTAACAACGGGTATCGCGACCACATTGGCTAAATACCCTGCAATATTAACTTGCCCAAAAAGCACGATACCTATCGGAATAAACATCAGTGTGAAAACTCCTTGAACTAATAACAGCTTTCGAAGCCAGTTTGTTCGACTATTTACCTGCCTATTTGATGGTTGATTACTCAGTAAATATTGCGCAAAACCGATAATCATTAACGCGCCGGCACTTAACCACAACGAGGTCGAACCAACTGCTAGCGGGTCCATTATCAGAATGAGCATTACCGTCGTGGCAATCGTGTTTAGCAGATTATTTGACAGGCGATATTTAAGCGCAAAGAAAATAACACCGAGCATGATGAGCGCACGAACGGTGGGAATGCTAAAGCCAGCCAATGCGGCGTAACTTAGACCCGCAATAAGTGATAATGAGGCTGAAAACTCCAGGCGGTTATAACGCCAACGAAAAAAGTAAACTCGCCACAACCATCGACCGAGTAGATAGAACAAGCCAGATATCAAGCCGATATGTAAACCGGAAATGGCTAGCAAATGAGCTGTACCAGAATCTTTCAGGATCTGTTTTTGCGACAATTGAATATCACCGCGATAGCCAATAGTCAGCGCCTTAATCAAGCCCGCATTGTCACAGGCCACACATTTATGATTGATTGATTGCGCCACTTTGGATCGAAGCTGGTTAATATCCCACCAAGGTGTTGGGGCTAGTAACCGATTGTCGCTTGATTTTTTGATGTAGCCTGTGGCGCCGATACCTTTCACCAAAAGCCAACGCTCATAATCAAACCCTGCTGGATTAAGGAATCCGTTGGGCCGCCTGAGTTTTGCCTTGAACTGCCAACGTTGGCCAGCTACAGGTAGTTGCTTGCTACGATACCAACTCAATCTAATTTTATTTGGTAACCGTCGATTGTAGCCTTCGATGAAGTCAGGCTCGACCAAAAACCGAACTGACAGTGGCTTAATTTCGGGAATATCAGCAATAACACCGGATAGCAAGACCACTTCATTGTCGAAGTCGTTGGTAAGCTTAAGATTGACGGCCAAGTGAAAGTAAAATCCGGCCCAAAGGTAAGCCGAGAGAATAATTAGAACGATGCGATATTGACGAACTAAAACAGCAAGCGCAAGCACTATTGGTAAATAGAAAGTCCAGTATGGATCGTTCAATTCACTGCTGAAAAAAACGAACAATAAACCTAAAATTAGAGCTGTGACGTTAGTAATCATGTCGTCCGTGGCAGTCTTAATAGCTAATTCCATTTAGCTGTTGTTAACGCTTTACACACTAGGTGATTTACGCAGATAATACAAATCAGATGCCGAAATACTTATTCAAAAAATATTTACCACACCCTGAAATAATCATCAAGAATCGATGGCTCAAATTACTTGGCCCAAGATTGCAAGAACCAGATCTGTGGTATATTAATCGTAAATCCTGCTCGGGCGGTATTGCCGTGGGTATCTTCTGCGCGTTTATTCCACTGCCGATTCAAATGTTATTGGCAGCCATCGGTGCGGTATTATTTAGAAGTAATATTTTGGTTGCTGTACCGATGGTCTGGATTAGCAATCCACTAACTATCCCCCCCATGTTTTACTTTTGCTATTTGGTCGGTGCAAAGATACTAGGTTCTAATGTTGGGGGTTTCGCATTCGAATTATCATTCAACTGGCTGTTGACCGGTTTACTCGATATTTGGCAACCTTTTTTACTGGGTTGTTTGGTTGTTGGTGTTACCGCCTCTGCCCTTTCTTTCTTGGTGACACGAGTGATTTGGCGTTACCATATTTTAGGCAATATAAAAAAACGCAAACAACGCAAAACTCTAGACATTCAATCTTAAGTCATCAATTTTAAGTCGGATATAGTGAATGACTGGAGGGCACATCTAAAAATAGTAATTTTTTGTGACTGTTTTTTTGCTCCTCGACAATAGCTCCTGCATTGTTCTAATTAGTTACATCCATGTAACGATGCAAAAACAGCATACATACTATCCATGCCAATAAGTGTAAAGAGGCAGCGCGCGGACGACTGTATGGATTCGGGAGGTAGAGCAATGCAGGGAGCAATTATCAAGAACCGGAGTGTACGTTAGTAGATGAGGATCGACCGGGCTAGCGCACCAGCTCCGAGCTTATGTACATGGATGTACGGTATGTCGATTTGGCCTAGTGGTCCCTACTGTTGGTGCAGGAGCATAAAATCGGTGCCGAAAGTAGGTACCACGAGGCAACGCCGCAATCGCGGAAAAGTGCATCTTTAGAGGTGCCCTAGAGGTAGGCTAGTCGTCTACGCGATTAAGTAATCCATCCGTCATACGCCATTGGTTTTGCATTTTGTTTGCGATGTTCAAATCATGAGTCACCACCACCAAAGCGGTGTTCAATGCGAGATTTAAATCGAGCATTAAGTCGAGCATTTGTCTGGCAGTGCTTGAATCGAGGTTGCCGGTTGGTTCATCGGCTAGCAAGCAATCTGGTTCACCCACTAGGGCTCTAGCCAGTGCGACACGCTGGCGCTCACCGCCCGATAGTTCACCAGGCTTATGCTCTGCCCGATGATCTAGCCCAACTTTACTTAGCCATTCGGTTGCAGTGGCGAGTGCCTTTTGTTTGTTTACGCCACCGATGAGCAATGGCATCGCAATGTTTTCGAGTGCGCTAAATTCAGGTAATAAATGATGGAACTGATAGATAAATCCGAGGTGCCTGTTACGCAACATACCCAGCTTTTTTTCAGATAAGCCTGCTATAGAATGCCCCATCACCTGGACGTCACCTTCACTAGCGGTATCAAGTCCACCAAGCAAATGCATTAAGGTGCTTTTGCCAGCACCGGATGAACCGATGATGGCATGACTTTCGCCGGCCCCGACATTGAAGTTGATACCTTGTAGTACCGATACCGACAGTTTGCCTTGAACGAAAGTTTTCTTTAGATTCGTCGCTGAAATAACAGAGGTAGTCGCCATTTTATTTTGATCATTCATAGCTTAGTGCTTCGGCAGGTTTTGTTTTCGCCGCTCTTAAAGCTGGGTATAAAGTTGCTAAAACTGAGACTAAAAAGGATAAAACTGAAATCTTGATGACGTCCGATTGCTGCATGTCTGATGGTAATTCAGTGATGGGATAGACACCCGTTGGCAAAAACTGTGTTTGGAAAAAATGTTCCAGGGCTGGAATAATGACATCGATATAAGAGGCTATCAGTACACCACTACCCAACCCCAGTAACGTACCAACTACACCAATAATCGTGCCTTGCACCATAAATACCCACATGATAGATGTTGGTGACATGCCAATGGTTCGCAGTATAGCAATATCCGCCTGCTTATCTGCCACCACCATAACCAAAGTCGATACAATGTTAAACGCTGCAACCGCAACAATGAGGGAGAGAATGATAAACATGACCGTCTTCTCTGTTTTGACCGCCTTAAAGTAATTGCTATGGCGTAAAGTCCAGTCAGATACCCAGTAGTCGAAACCGACCTGTTTTTTAATTTGATTGCGCACTTGAGGTGCGGCATCCATATCTTGCAGTTTTAGGCGTAGCCCGGTGACACCTCCATCCAGTCTAAATAGCCGGCTGGCGTCTTCGGTATGAATAATGGCACTACTGCGGTCGTATTCATAAACGCCGATTTCAAATAGACCGACGACTTTAAATCGACGTAATCGCGGTAATAACCCAACTGGAGAGGCAGAGGCCTGTGGTGTGATCATCGTTACACGGTCACCTGGCACGACGTTAAGTGAATTGGCAAGCCCCGTGCCGAGTACAATGCCATATTCACCTGCTACCAAATCACTGAGCTTTCCAAAAGTCATGTGCTCATGAATCTCTGATACCTGAGGTTCGAATTCTGGCTCGACGCCTCGAATAATAGCACCGCTCACTGATGACAAATTAGACAACATCGCTTCAGCTTCAACATAAGGCGCACTGCCGATAACGGTGTCATTATTACGAACGTCATCGCTCAAGGTACGCCAGTCTTTCAGGCTTCCATCAAGACTAGAAACAGTCACATGAGACACCATCCCAAGGATCCGTTCTCTTAATTCTTTTTCAAAACCATTCATCACCGACAAAACGACAATTAATGCCATAACACCCAAAGCAATACCGAGCATTGAGATCAATGAAATGAAGGAAATAAAATGGTTTCTGCGTTTGGCTCGCGTATAGCGAAGGCCAATAAATAGCTCTAGGGGTAGATTCATGGCGCGGATTAAACCATGAAATCCTATCAGTCTCCACTAGTAGCTAAAAAACTGAAATATTCAGTAACATGGGCGGGTTTTTTGTCTCTATTATCTCTTTACCGAGGCATGCTATAGTCAACTTAAATCAATAAACCTGAGGAAAAAAACGATGTCTCACGATTCTAGTATTTATACGGGGCTAATTATGCTCATGGTTTCTTTTTTAGCGTCTACTTCGCACGCCGCCAATGTAAACATTACTGCCGAAATAGAATCGGTGAATGTGAAACATGGCCTGAACCAAGTGGTTATCACACGTAATCAAAACCTAAATAATACCATCAACCCTGCTTTTGCGAAGACATCACGCCAGTGCCCACCATTTTGTATCCAGCCAGCTCATTTGGCAGCGGGTGTTGACACTATTGCAGAGCTTGAAGTTCTCGACTATTTGCAACAAATGACTAATGGAGATGACCCGGTTCTAATTATCGATACGCGCCTAACCGACTGGGTAGCGAAAGGCACAATTCCGGGCGCGATCAACATCCCCTGGACAGAACTAGACTCAGTGCAAGGTGCCGACTCAATTTCTATCGGGGAAATATTGCAGGAAAAACTCAACGCCAGAAACCTTGGTGGTTTGTGGGACTTCAGCTCGGCACGAACACTGGTTCTATTTTGTAGTGGTATTTGGTGTGGAGAAGCTTCGAACAGCATTATGAACCTACTTAAGTATGGATACCCCGCGCATAAAATAAAGTGGTACCGAGGCGGCATGCAAAGCTGGGAGAGTTTGGGTCTAACGACTATAGCGCCGATTGAGTGAACAACCCATATCGTTTGTTGTAGAGGTTTTCATTTTATCATCACAAATCAATTAGGTGGTTATAATGAATTCAAACAGTATAAATCTAAAAAGCATCATGTCTAATTTTAGGAACTCCAAGTGAATCAGGCCGCAATCAATAATCGTGAGACAGGTCAGCAAGAAGTAGCTGGTAGCCAGCATCTCAAACACCGTTCTATATTGGTTGTTGACGATGAGCATGGTATTAGGAATTTCTTGATAAAAGGTTTGTCAAAGTATGTTGGGCTGGTTGAATCAGCCGGTACTATTGAAGAAGCCGACAAATTACAACAACGTTGTCACTTCGACATAATCATCGCCGATATCAAGTTACCAGGTAAATCAGGTGTTGAGTGGGTTCAACAACTACGGGATTCAGGGACCAATGCTTGCGTTATATTTATTACCGCACATGGTCACCTTAGCGTGGCGATCGAAGCACTACGAGCCGGTGCGGCTGATTTCATCATAAAACCATTTCGAATGGATCAAATTCTGGCCGCGATCAATAACGGTATTGAGCGTCAAGAAATTAAAAGAGAAAACTTCGTACTGCGCAGGCAAGTGGATCAAATCTACGAAAACTCCAATATGATTGGCACTAGCCAATTAATGGAGAATCTATTCACCACGATAAAATATGTAGCCCCCACCCCCTCAACCATTTTGATTGAAGGTGAGACCGGTACAGGTAAGGAACTGGTAGCCAAGAGCATTCACGACTTAAGCGAACGCAGTGGTAGCTTCGTTCCTGTCAACTGTGGTGCGATTGCAGCTGATCTACTAGAGAGCGAGTTATTTGGCCATGCCAAAGGCGCATTCACGGGTGCTCATCACCGACGCGAAGGATTGTTCAGCTATGCAAATGATGGCACGCTTTTCCTTGATGAAATAGGCGAAATGCCTATCTCGATGCAAGCGCACTTGTTGAGAGTGCTAGAAGAAAAATCAATTAGGCCTGTTGGTTCAAATAAGGAATTACCGGTTAATGTACGCATCATTGCTGCGACAAATAAAGAACTTGGAAAGCTAGTTGAGGAAGGCTTATTCCGAGAGGACCTTTATTTTAGGTTGAATGTTTTGAACCTCCAAGTTCCACCATTGAGAAACCGCTCAACCGATTTAAACTTGCTGGTTCAACACTTTATTCAAACTATCTCAGCTAATCTAGGAACCAAACCACCATACATCGATGAGTCTGAATTGGTTAAACTAAGTGAATATCATTGGCCGGGTAATGTACGAGAATTAAAGAATGTCATCGAGAGGAGCTTGTTACTTGGAACACCGCCAAGTGAGTGCGTCACTGGGGCTAACCAGCACGCTCCAATTGTTGAAAATAAAGACTGCACTAGTTTTCTATTATCGGACATTGAAAAACACCATATCTTGAAAGTGCTAAAAGTACATAAGGGCAATAAATCGGCCGCTGCAAGGCAATTAGGCGTATCTAGAAAAACGTTAGAGAGAAAGGTCTTGCTCTGGGGATCAGAGGAACAAACGGTATAACCACCAGCCGGTTCCCAGCAAATACCAGAAATACCAACAGGTAACTTTTTATGCTCGGTGTCACTCAAATAATCAACCGGGTTCAGCACACGGTTCGATACAAGGTGCTAGTTTTAGTTTTGTTTCCAATATTGCTGATGATGCCAATCGCTTTGGTGCTCGCCATCTACTGGGGCGCTAACTTCAGTTATGAGCAATTGTATATGAAGGTTAACACCGACCTATCAGTCTCTCATGACATATTTGAACGAATTAAACGAGACTATCTAAATACTCTGGGAAAGACCGCCGACTCTTATACTTTTAGATCAGAGCTTGCTGGCGGTGATTCCGAAACATTACAACAGCAAATCGACCAATTGAAGATTGAGCACTCTTTCTCCTACATTCAACTCATTGATGTCTATGGTCAATCACTTCACTCGCTAAACCAACAAGAAAATGGCATCAATTCACGACTATCTTCAGCATTTAAAGCTGCACAAACTGGCAAGTCGTCGGTAGGTGTAGAGATATTCTCTGCAACTGATCTGGAACAACTACGGCTAGCAGAACAAGTTCGTTTGCCTTTAATCGAAACACCCCGAGCAAGAGCGACGAAAAAAGTTATTGAGGATCGTGGCATGATGATCCGGGCGCTGTATCCGATTACTGACGCCGATAAGAACGTATTGGCCATTCTCGATGCTGGCGTTCTATTGAACTCTAACTTTAGTTTTGTAGATGTCATACGAGACCTTGTTTACGGCCCTGGCAGTCTCATTAAGGGTAGCATCGGCACTGTCACAGTATTTCTAGATGATGTTCGAATAAACACCAATGTTCCAGTTCAAACCGGTGAACGCGCACTGGGTACTCGTGTTTCGGACGAAGTAAGGACTATTGTTTTAGACCAGGGAGAAACATGGATCAACCGCGCTTTTGTCGTGAACGATTGGTATATTTCATCTTATGAACCGATTATTGATATAGACGGCAATCGAGTTGGAATGCTATACGCTGGCTTCCTCGAAGCGCCCTTCAGACAGTCGTTGATCAACGCATTAATTGCCTTAGTTTTACTTTTTCTAATTCTGATGGGTCTAACTAGCTTAGTCGCGGTCATTGGTGCAAAGTCTATTTTTAAACCAATAGAGCGCATGAGTTCAGTAGTGCATGCCACCAGAGAAGGTAAAGACTTAAGAATAGGAAAAATAGAGTCAAAAGACGAAATTGGCGCACTTGCAAACGAGTTTGACGTCATGCTTGATCTGCTAAACAAACGTAAATTACAAATTCAAAGTTGGGCTAACCAACTTGAACAGAAGGTAGATGAAAGAACATCCGAGCTCAAAATAAAAAATAGCGAGCTGACCAGTACGATCGCAGTGTTGACGAAGACTCGTCAGCAACTAGTAATAGCTGAAAAGTTAGCTGCACTGGGTGAATTAACAGCTGGTGTGGCTCATGAAATCAATAATCCGACAGCCGTTATTCTCGGCAATGTCGACGTAATAACAGCTGAAATGGGACCACTGCTCGAACCAGTTCAGGATGAAGTCGATCTCATCATAGAACAAATATACCGAATAAAAGATATCACAACCAATTTGCTGCAATATGCTAAGCCAGATGCCTATGCTGGCTATATGAATGAAATAGACGTTAACCAATTGATAAAAGAGACATCAAAATTAGTACAGCATTTACGTTCAGAAATTAGCTATACGCTCGAACTTTCTTTAGATGCATCCATTCTAGTCTGCATAAACCGACAAGAATTACAGCAAGTCTTCGTCAATTTGATGACTAATTCAATTCAGGCATTGCCTGACATTAATGGTTTGGTGACTTTGAGTAGTAAAAACTTTGGGGACAAAGGCGTACAGATTACAGTCAAAGATAATGGCGTCGGTATGGATATCGATAGTACTAGTAAAGTATTCAATCCTTTCTATACTACAAAAACCCAAGGTGAAGGCACAGGCTTAGGCTTATCTATCAGTTATGGGTTAGTACGCCGATATGGTGGCAATATTGAAGTCGTTTCTGACCTGAATTCAGGCACAGAATTTATAATCACACTCCTTCAGGAGCCGATCTTGCTAGAGCATGAAGACATGCTACAACAGCAACTTGAGGAACTAAAGTCGCTGTAATTCTATTAGTGAAAGTGATTAGCAAGGTGACTCAGGTTGTCGATAGTGAAAACCACCAAATCGATTAATTGTGAATTTGCATTTGGAAATCAGGGCTGATTTTGGCGGGCTTCGTGCCTCACCCGCAACCTGCATAATAGCCCAGGGATAGGTAAGATTTCGACAATAAGATACGAATGGCACTGATTCGTAGGTTGCTGGTAAGACACGAACCCCAATAGCTTTAGTAACAAATAGAGTTTCTAGCTTGCATTCGCATCAATAGGTCTATCGACATAAACCTGTTTATAATCTTCGAAGTTTTCATCTAGCATATTACTATACTCGGTTTGAAAATAAGTCTTCGCGCCCACGATATCCTTCTCGTATTGAGCGAGTGACTCAGCATGCGATGACACCACAAAGGCAGTATATCGCGAAGCTGCATGTAGCAAAGCCAAACCGATATTTTCTGAATTGCTATTCTTAGCCAATTCGTTTCCTTGGTCGATAAATAAATCTACCAAATCACGAAAATGTTGGTCGAGTTCTTCATCGGTCATTTCATTAGCGGACATAATTTTACCCTTTAGAAGGTGATTCTGTTGTTGATGTTTTTGGCTCGGGCACTTTACCAGCAGCTAACTGTTTTTCATACCATATATCATGATGTTCTTTAGCCCAGTTACTATCACAATAACCTGTTTTCATAACTTCTAAGGTACCGTCCATCGCGATCGTGCCCATGTAGATATGGCCGATAGAAGCAATGATCATGAGTGATGCAGCGATAGTATGAATAACGTGGAACAACTCCATAGTTTCGCGTGATTGTCCGAATATCGGAAAGTCCAACACAAAGCCACTAACAACAATGGCGCCACCAACAAAAGCGGCTATCCAGAACCAGCCTTTTTCACCCGCATTGTATCGGTCAGCACTGGCATGACGTCCAAACATCCCCCCACCTTTAGCTAACCAAGCGAGATCCTGTTTGAGTGAAGGTAAATTACCTTTAATAAAAAATATGAATAAAAGTACTAATGAAACAGCAAAAGCTGGGCCTAAGTAATCGTGTAAAAATTTAGCACCGACAGCGAAATAGCTAAAAGCTTCAGCACCCATCATCGGTATCAGTAAACTACGGCCAAATAACAATAACAAACCAGTGAGTGACAGTATTATAAAGAGTATAGCGGTAACCCAATGAATCACGCGTTGACTATTGCTAAAGCGCAATATTTTAATACCTGAGCGCCCCGCCTCAAGCAGTATGTTTCCTCGAATTACCCGAAATAAGAAAACACCGAGTAAAGAAACAAGCAATGCAATGCCTGCTTTAGGAATTAAATCCAGCATCCGGTATTGTCGCCAAGCTTCACCCGAAACATTGATTAGGGAATTGGCGTCTGTACCACGTATTTGGCTAGTCCCCTGAATGGTGCCGTCACGTTGCCTAACATTCCGCCACAATTCGGCACCTGGGTTCTCTATGCTGATACTTTCATCATACTGACTGCTTGAGTTATTACTCTGAGCTACTCCTATTTGAGGTAGTAGCAAACAACTTATAATCAACATGGTTTTGAGTAATTTGATCATTAAATACTTCCAAGTTAGCGTTCTGGCTTAACGACTTTTGTATGCCTTTAACTGTTGGCACCGCAGACTACTATTACGCAGTCCATGGATAGCTATTAAGATCAATAAAGCCAAGGTCAATGAAGCGATTGCTATTTCATCACTTCATTGACCCTAACATGATCAGTTATCTACCCAAGACTAGGACTTGAGATTTGCATTATCATAAGCAACACCCCAGTTGAGAACACTGGCACCTCGATTAATGACACGCTTTCGGTAGATATCCGACAGAATATTAGCATCACCCGCCAGCAGTGCTTTAGTGGAGCACATCTCGGCACATAGTGGCAACTTACCTTCCGCTAAGCGATTTCGACCATATTTCTTATATTCGTCCGAACTATGATCTTCTTCAGGGCCACCAGCACAGAAAGTACATTTATCCATTTTCCCACGAGAGGAAAAGGCTGCTGCCTCAGGGAATTGCGGTGCACCAAAGGGACAAGCATAAAAGCAATAACCACAGCCTATGCAAATATCTTTGTCATGTAACACGACGCCATCGTTTGTAGTGTAAAAACAATCAACAGGACAAACCGCGGCACATGGCGCATCGGAACAATGCATGCAGGCAACGGATAATGAGCGTTCACCAGGCTCGCCATCTTTTATCGTCACGACCCGACGCCGATTCACGCCCCAGGGAATTTCATGTTCGTTTTTACACGCCGTAACACAAGCATTACATTCAATACAACGTTCCGGATCACAATAGAATTTCATTCTAGCCATTTTAAAATCCTCTACTTAAGCTTTAGTAATGCGGCAAAGGCTGCATTTCGTTTCTTGCATTTGAGTGACCGAGTCATAACCATAGGTCATTGCCGTATTGGCAGCCTCACCTGTCACATAAGGTGCAGTACCTTCTGGATATTTGTGGCTGTAATCAACACCATGCAGACGACCTGAAAAATGAAATGGCATAAAAGCAACACCAGATTTAACACGCCTAGTCACAAGTGCTTTGATTTTAACTCTCGAGCCCTCAGCGCCCTCAAGCCAAACATCTTCGCCATCTTTTACACCAGCATTATTAGCATCGCGTGGGTGCATTTCGACGAACATGTCTTGCTGTAATTCAGCCAGCCATTTGTTCGCGCGAGATTCATCACCACCCCCTTCATATTCAACCAAACGGCCTGATGTTAGGATAATGGGATACTCACCTGAATAGTCTTTGGCTTGTATCGATTTATATCGAGTAGGTAAGCGCCAAAAAGATTTTCGATCTTCATAGGTTGGATACTTCTCGACCAAATCACGTCGTGACGTATAGAGCGGTTCACGATGAATCGGAACTGGATCAGGAAATGTCCATACGACTGCTCTCGCCTTAGCGTTACCAAATGGTGCACAACCATGTTTAATAGCGACACGTTGAATACCACCAGAAAGGTCAGTTTTCCAGTTTTTACCTTCCGCTTGCACTTTCTCCGCAGCGGTCAAATCATCCCACCAGCCTAGTTTCTTTAGCATAGTGTGACTAAATTCAGGATAACCATCCTTTATTTCAGAGCCCTTACTGTACGAACCTTCCGCTAGCAAATTCTCACCATTGCGCTCAACTCCAAATCTGGCACGGAATGTTAGGCCACCTTCTGCAATAGATAACGCTGGGTTATAAAGATTTGGAGTGCCAGGATGTTTCATTTCGGGTGTACCCCAAGCTGGCCATGGCAATCCGTAGAAATCACCATCGGCAGGTCCGCCTTCTGCTTTCAACGAGGTGTAGTCAAATGTACCCCAATTTTCCTGATGCATTTTGAGTCTTTCAGGGCTTTGGCCGGTATAACCAATGGTCCACATGCCGCTATTGATTTCACGTAAAACATCTTCAACTAAAGGCTCTTCTCCTTTAACTTCGATGTTTTTGAATAGCTGATCCGAGAAGCCAAGCTTTTTCGATAACTTGTACATAATCGTATGATCTGGGAGTGATTCAAACAATGGATCAATCACTTTTGAACGCCATTGGAAAGATCGATTGGAGGCAGTGACCGAACCATAAGTTTCCATCTGGGTGGCTGCCGGTAATAAATATACACCGTCTTTTCGGTCATGCATGATGGCTGAGGATGTTGGGTAAGGATCAACAATCACCAGCAAATCGAGCTTCTCCATGGCTTTTTTCATTTCTGCACCACGGGTTTGGCTGTTGGGTGCATGTCCCCAAAAGATCATTGCCTTCACGTTATCTTTTTGAGCGATGTTGTCTTTATCTTCCAACACACCATCAATCCAACGTGAAACAGGAATTCCTTTGGTGTTCATAACATGGACATCCTTGCCCTTGCTCTGTTCGTAACTACCTGTATCGAAACGGCCTTTAACCCACTCGTAGTCTAAATCCCATACTTTGGCCCAATGCTTCCATGAACCAGGTTTTAGACCGTAGTAACCGGGTAATGTATTCGATAGCACACCTAGATCAGTTGCCCCTTGAACATTATCATGGCCTCGGAAAATATTGGTTCCACCACCGGGCACGCCCATGTTTCCAAGGACTAGCTGGAAGACACAATAAGCACGGGTATTGTTATTACCAATCGTGTGCTGAGTACCACCCATACACCAAACAAAGGTGCTTGGACGGTTATCAGCCATTGCTTTAGCTGCGCCATAAACACGTCCTTCGGGGACGCCAGTGACACGTTCAACTTCATCAGGAGTCCATTTGGCTACTTCCTGACGGATTTCCTCGACGCCATAAACACGTTGACGAATAAATTCCTTATCCTCCCAACCATTTTGAAAAATATGCCACAACATACCCCAGATAACCGGCACGTCTGTACCCGGTCGAATTTGTAAGAAGTGATCAGCGTGCGCAGCAGTACGAGTAAAACGCGGATCAATCACAATAATCGGTGCGTTATTCTCTTCTTTGGCTTTAAAAATATGCTGTAGGGCAACCGGATGTGCTTCGGCAGGGTTCGAACCAATCATTAAAATTGCTTTCGAATTATGCATGTCGTTATACGAGTTCGTCATCGCACCATAGCCCCAAGTATTGGCTACACCGGCAACAGTGGTTGAGTGACATATCCTTGCTTGATGATCTACGTTGTTGGTTCCCCACATCGCAGCCATTTTTCGGAATAAGTAAGCTTGTTCATTACTGTGTTTTGCACTTCCTAGCCAGTAAACTGAATCGGGGCTATTCTTTTCTCTAATATCAAGTAATTGATCCCCAATATCACTAATGGCTTCATCCCAAGACACTTTTTTCCATTTACCATCAACTAGCTTGGTTGGATATTTCAGGCGTCTATCGCCATGTCCGTGTTCACGGATCGCAGCACCTTTGGCGCAGTGAGCACCTTTATTGAATGGGTGGTCAAAAGCAGGTTCCTGCCCCGTCCAAACACCATTTTGAACTTCAGCAATAATGCCACAGCCCACCGAACAATGAGTACAAACTGTTTTCACTTGCTCTGTTTTACCAAGTGAAGAGCTACTGGCTTCGGCTTTTTTCATCATCACCGGGGCTACGTTGGATACTAACGCTGCGCCACCGGCCATTAAGCCTGATCGTTTTAGGAAGCTTCTTCGACTGACCGCGTTAGCAACCCTCGTCTGATCGTTGGATTGAACATCTTTGGCAGCCTGAAGGTTACTAGGCGCCGCTACTATTTGACTCGTTCTTCTCGTTAGTTTACTCATAAAACCTCCACTTAATTAGAAGCAGATTGATAATAATCAGCGACGTGATCCGTCAGCTGATAGCCTTTTTGCTGTTTTTTCAATTCCGATTTTGACTCAGTCGTACCGGCAACAGCAACACTTGGCAGGACGGCTGCACCCGCGACGCCCACACCAATGACGGCCGTCTTAGTAACGAAAGCCCTTCTGTCTTTATCCAGCAACGATTGTGCTTTTTCGTCAGCTATCTTTTTCATCAACCTCTCCTCTTTCTCAACAGTGTATTAACGGGATATTCAATTTCTGATATCTGCTATTTATTACCTTATTACTTATTTTTCTAAATATTTAACTATGTTTGCATTGAAAAGTATTCACTTTCAAATGCAATGAAAGCGCCACCAAAGCGCCCTACTGATTTGTAAAATACAGCCGATTTCGCATCACTTAGATCATCAAAAAACCGTCCAATCCATGGTGCCATATGAGCTTTATAAAACTGATATTGTTGGTCAATATTATTGCCATCACTGATCAAAAATGAAAACACTTCGCATAGCGCAGCCGCATGATCTTCAGGCTCGCAAATGTCGTCGCTTCTTTCGTAACCAAGTATTGTCAAATCGTCACGTAAATCGCTTAGAGGTTTCTCCATCAAGAAACCTGTCAAATACCATGACCCATAGGGCACAACTTCGCCTTTACCTAAACCGATGAACAACTGATGGTATTCATCTTCAATCGAGTGAGCAGATATCATCTTTGCTGATAAACTTAACGCCGTCATTGACAACAAAAGAGAATCATCTTCTCGGTCATCATTGTCTGATACAAGTTCAGACAAGATATCGAGTAAATCCTGATCGGGACTTGCTCGCAATAAGGCGGCAAGCAGACTATAAGTAGACGAACGGTATTGTTGTTCTATCGCTAATAGACTTTGTTCGGGTACAACCGCATCAACAATTTCATTAGGCTCGATAGCAGAACTATTAAACGTTTCAATCGAATCTTCGATGCCCCTCACTTCCACTTCCGCTGGGAACGGTACGTCTCTATTTGTTGCCTCGGCTTGCCGTGTCATATTATTTTTCTCATTACAGTTAGATTAGCAATTAGCATTCCAATATTATTATGAATTTAATGACCTATAATTACTAAAAAGGATAGTAGTTAGCAATACAGTTAATTTAATGTATCAAAACGTCCGCTCATCGCTGCGTCATCTTGGACAATATCAACCACCCGGCAGTCTTCACACATCTTTAATCGATCCAGTGCGCGAGGCCCTCGAAACATATAATGGTCTTTTAGCTTTTCGGTCATCTTAGCTATAACCGACGTTGGCGCGAAAGCTTTGCCACAACCAATGCAAGCAAAGGGTGTATCTTGATTGAGTGCCCGAGAGCGATTGCGTTTCTCCCGATCGAATATGATTCTTGGAGTTATTTCGATCGCTTGTTCTGGACAGGTGAGCGTACAGACGTTGCATTGAATACAATTACTTTCAATAAAAAACACTTCGGGCACTTCTCGATTACTGCCGTCTTGTAAGGCTTTACCTGGACAAGCGCCAACACAGGCCAAGCAAAGCGTGCAGCTCTTAGAATCAATCGTCGCAGTCCCAAAAGGAGCTCCTGCCGGGAGTTCTATTTGTTCCTGTTGCTTTGTAGACTGCTGATATAGGTGGTCGATGGCCTGGTAAATTGCATTGCGTTTTTTATCCGGCATTGTGTAAATCGCCGGTTCGATTTGCCATGACCCGATTGATAGCTCTGTCATTGATAACGAATTAATGTTGTCGGTTATGCGATCAGTTAGATCATCAATAAGTGAAATTCGATCAGCGTTGATTTCAAGCCCTACAAGCATCGCCTTCACCCAACCTAGTTGACGCTCCAGCACTTCTAATGCACTTTTTGGCGCATTGGGGTTCACCAACAGTATTACTTGAGACGCGCCATAGACTAATGCCGATAAACACAAATCCATACCGACACTAGCAAGTTCTTCTACCCTAACAGGCAACATTTCACTATGTGAAGAGAGGATACTTTGCTCTGCAGCCTCAACTTCATCACCACTATAAAAAACAACAATCGCTTGATGTCCGCCCTGCTCTCGATAGCTATTCAGCATTTTTCGTATCTGATTTCCGCTATCGGCAAGACTAGGATAGACATACCGAATCGCCCCTGAGGGGCAGGCTGTCGCACAAACGCCACCGCCTTGACATAAGAAAGGATTCACTTCAATTTTTTCACCCAAGCTTATGATTGCATCTGCAGGACAGGCATCAATGCATTGGGTACAAAATTGAACGCCATTGACGCCATGCGCACAAATACTGGCATCATAGTGAAAATATTTAGGCTTTTCGAAGGTGCCCGTCATTTCACTCAATTCTTGAGATAGCGCTTCAACCCCCATTTGCTGAATGTTGCGATGTAAATAGCCCGGCGGTAAAATTTCGAGGTTTATTATTGCTTGCTTATTTAAATCTACCACAAGGTCAGCAGAGACCACCTCAGTCGAGCCACTACCATCGTTAAGGGTTACGCGAAAACTCCCGAGGTAACCATCAATTTCAAGTCTTCTGCCTGCCAAATATATCGTATTAGCAGGCATTGACTCATCAGCTACACCTGACATTAAGATAGGAGATATAGGTAAATTCAAAGACATCGATTGGGCTAATGCCAAATCAGCCGAGTCACCGATCATGATGACATGACCGCTTGATTGATAGCTGATTAAGCTCGTCGGTACGGGTACAAATTCATCACGCGTTAGTAGCGCTTGAATTCTGGCTTCGGAATGATTGCTCGGGGTCATGGTGATTCGCCTTTAGTTATTACTCAACCTTCTATTGTTTCGGGCTTCGCTGGTATTTGGTATAAACCTTCAGGGTTTAATTCGGTTTCGTTGGTTTCGACATCACTCTCTTTTTGAACGCTATCAGAGTTATTTAACCCGTCCTCTACTTGCTTGTCTTCAGGTTGGTCTTGTTCTGCTAAAGCATCTTCTTCAAGGCCATCTTCTATTAAGCTATTCCCATCCGTATCCGCGTCTTCTAATGCCTCATTCTTGGCAGCTTCTAACTTTGCGCTTTCTAGCTCGGCAGCCTCTTTCTTTAATGCTTCCACCTCTATTTGGTGCTTCATATCACAGGTGACGATATCGCCTAGTTTCTCGAAAAAGGTGTAGTCTTCATCATATTCATCGAGGCCGTCACGTATATTAAAAAGAGGAGCCTTGAAGAGTTGCTTCAATGCCAGATTGCGCAATTTATCAGTGACGCCAGACGACATGAACATACTAAAGTCAGATTCCGAATTGAGCGCTTCTATAGGTGGCATGTCAGCATCGGTGAGCACGGGCTGCTCGGGTTCAGCAACAATAATATCGGTTTGTTCGGTACCAGTTGATACAGCGGCTAAGTCAGTAAGTAGAGCTGAATCACCTTGCTCTTGAAGATCGACATCTAGATCTTCTTGTTCAGTTTCTGCAAGTGTTTGTTGTTTCCGCCTCGACCAGCGTGATAGCCTACTTTCATTATCAATAGTTTTCATCAATGCTGGGTCGGCAGTTTTTTTGGATCGACACCCTGTCCTTTGGCCTCTCCCTTCCAGTCTTTGAGTTTACGTTTGGTTTTTTTAACTGCGACATAGTGTTGTAGGATAAAGGCTTCGCTCCATTGGTAGAGTTCGGGCGGTATCTCTACCGCGTAGACATACTCATCCCCTTCCAGGTAAGCATGTACTTCGTCAAAACTTAAACTCACTAAATATGGTATTGGCATTTCATTGGGATCATCAACTTCGCCAGCGACGACGTAACAACCAGGCTGAGGTGACATTAAGTTATGGTAATAACTTTCACACTCATCAACGTGCAGTTGTAATCCTAGTCCACTCACGAGGTAGCGTTCGACACCATTATTTTCGTGAATCAATTGAACCTCAGCATTAACGGGCTCTATCGAACTGACAACACCGATGGCTTTGTAGGTGAAGTCAATCCAGGGGTTATCGGACGGTATTTTTTCCATAATGACCGCAATCGGCATTTTGTTGGGCAGCGTTAGCTTAAAATCTTCGAGTTCGATACTTTCCATATTTAATCTCAAGTCAGTTTCGAAAATGCTAATAACAGTTTAATTATCGCAAGTCAGAAGTAAGAAGTTAGCTAGTTGGATGCAAATGTTATACCACCAACTAAAAGGCTGAAAAGAAGGTGTTTTGTTACTCAGCTAGAACTTAAAGAAACCAATTTGAAACATTATGACCCTACCTGTTATCTGGGACGGTACAAAATGTCTCACTATGGTAGCAACATCCCGTCCGTTTTTTTAAGAGGAATAATCATTATTATTATTATTAAAAAATTTTTTTGAGCGCGGATGCATTGGTTACAAGCCGCCCTATAAGGTAGTTTTTCATTAGGTTCTAATTCAAACAATCCGAGTAATCCACCGTCTCGGTATATTTCTTGCTTTTGTCAATTGTAATAACTTTACTTTCAGAATTAGCTAATGCTACCAAGTGTTTGCTATAGCGTTAAGAATAAAGGACCGATTTTTATGTGTCATTTGCAACTGTATTTACTAATCAAACAAGTAAGGGATCATCATGAGTAGAGAATTGGCTCATTATTCCGATGTTTTCATGAATGTAAAACAAGTATCAAATTATCTTCATTTAAATGAAAAAAAAATATATGCATTGATTGGCGAAGGTCATATCCCTGCGACGAAAATTACTGGGAAATGGATGTTCCCTAAAGAATTGATCGACAAATGGATGCTCGACTCGACCCACAATGGGTTACTACACGATCGCCTTATTATTGCCGGTGGTGATGACCCGTTACTCTACCGAGTGGTGTTGGCGCTAACAGAGCTCCTGGGTAACAAAGCATTAATCACCTACTCGCCTAGCAGCACTCGGCAGGGTCTTGATTTGCTCAATTCAAATAGAGTGGATGTTAGTTGTATCCACTGGGGGCCAGAGCAAGAAAGCAGCCGACGACATCCATCTTTATTACAACAATATCAAAAACACCAAGGTTGGGTTTTGATCCGCGCTTTTAAGCGCGAGCAAGGATTAATGTATCGGGTTAACTCGACGAAGAGTAGACCGGCTATTCCGAATATCTTTGAGCAAAAATATCGATGGTCAGTGCGCCAGACAGGTTCAGGTGGCCAACGCTTTCTGATGGAAGTTTTGAGCCAACATGGACTTAATTATGATGGACTAAACGTTAGCGCAACTGCCCGTTCCGAGCGTGAAGCTGCGTCTACTGTTGCATCGCAAACAGCCGATGTTGCTTCAGGCACTCGCTCTATCGCAACGGAGTTTGGACTCGACTTTATCAGCCTCGGCTGGGAGGCATTCGACTTTGTCGTACCAAAAAACATCTGGTTCCGCCATCTGTTTCAGAATTTAATTACCCATATCAAATCTGATATGGGCGTCACAATCGCTAACCAACTTGGCGGTTATCAACTCGATGAGTGTGGCGATATGATCTGGGGTGAAGACTAATATTGAGTGATTATCTTTTCTTTTTCGGACTAGGATGTACAATCGCGGCTTCTTAATTTTGCATCGCTTTAATGTCAAAAACAATCCTTTCTATTCCAGCACCCTCTAGTGCCAATCCGCTTCATGTCGGTCAGTTGTATGGCAGCAGTCGCAGTTTATTTCTGGCAGAGCAAATAACTGAACATAAAGGTCTCTCAGTTGTAGTTTGTAATGATATGGCGGATGCAGATCAGCTCGAACAAGAGATACTATTTTTTTCTCATCAAAAGCACGAGATCTATCGTTTCCCTGATCTTGAGACATTGCCTTACGATCAATTCTCGCCGCATCAGGACATTATCTCAGAGCGTATTAAATGTCTGGCTAACATTCCTCTGGCGAAAAAGGGCATTCTGACATTACCGATTAGCACGCTCCTACAAAAGGTAGCGCCATCACATTTTATCCAACAACGTTCTCTCTGCCTAAAAATCGGCGACACTCGTGACCTGATTCAATTGCGTGAAAATTTGATCCAATTTGGTTATCGTTCGGTCTCGCGTGTCGAAGAACATGGCGAGTTTGCATCCAGAGGCGCTATCCTCGACTTGTTTCCAATGGGTAGTCGAACACCGTTTAGAATTGAATTTTTTGATGATGATATTGAGTCGATACGCAGTTTTAACATAGAAGACCAGCGCTCGCTCGAAAAATTGACCGAAGTTAACTTGTTGCCCGCACAGGAATTTCCACTAGATAAACCTGGCATCAAGACTTTTCGGGAAAATTTTCGCGAAAAATTTGGTATTAATCCCAATAGTTGTCCGGTTTATGTTGATGTATCACAAGGGTCCTCGTCACCCGGCGTCGAGTATTACCTACCCTTGTTTTTCGACCAATTGTTCACTCTGTTTGACTACCTGCCAGACAATGCTCAGTTTTTAATCGATCAATCGGCATTTGATACCTGTAAAACGTTTCGTGATCAGGTAGACGACCGTTACGAAATGCGTCGCCACAACCTAGAACGACCGCTATTGAAACCGGAAGAACTGTTTCTTGATGCCGACGCTGTCGAGACAGCTCTGAATGCGTTCCCCTGCATTTACTACAGTTTGTTCAAGCATAGTGATGAATCAGCTCATATCGTTAACTGTGATACCCAAGCAATACCGCAGCTCACTTTACAACACCGAGCAGAAAAACCCGATGCTGAACTGCAAACCTTTATTACTAAGAAAGCTTTCGACAAAATACTCTTCAGCGCGGAATCTGCAGGTCGACGCGAGTTTTTGTATGAAATTTTGCAGCAATATGGCATTCGTCCAATCTTAGTCAGCGATTGGAGTGATTTTTTATCGAATGAAACTAGCCGCTATTTCTTAACGACATCTCCGCTGCAAAGTGGCCTGACACTAACACAAGCTAAATTTTCGGTAATTGCTGAACATCAGCTATTTGGCGAACGAGCCAAGCAACAACGTCGACGCAAATACAAAAAAACACGGGATGCTGAAAATGCGATACAAAGCTTGGCCGATGTCTACGAAGGTGCGGCCGTGGTACACGAAGACCATGGTGTCGGTCGTTATCGCGGGCTTAAGACACTGACTTTATCGGGTTTGGTAACCGAGTTCCTGTGTATTGAATATGCCAATCAAGACAAGTTATATGTACCTGTCTCGTCACTCCATTTAATTAGCCGCTATGCCGGTGCCAGTGACGATAGTGCACCACTTCATCGACTGGGCACTGACCAATGGCAGAAGACCAAGAAAAAAGCTCAAGAAAAGATTTACGACGTTGCGGTAGAGCTGCTCGAAATTCAGGCAAGACGTGAAGCCTTGCAAGGCTTCAGCCATGAATTAGTGCTCGACGAGTATCAAAAGTTCGCCAGCGATTTCCCTTTTGAAGAAACACCTGATCAGGAAAATGCAATATTGGCAGTCATGGACGACATGCAATCATCAAGGCCGATGGATCGGATCGTGTGTGGTGATGTTGGTTTCGGTAAGACCGAAGTCAGTATGCGCGCCGCTTTTATTGCTGCCTGTTCTGGTAAGCAAGTGGCTGTACTGGTGCCGACTACGTTATTGGCTCAACAACATTATCAAAATTTTCTGGATCGTTTTGCCGACTGGCCGATACAAATAGCGAGTCTGACACGGTTTACAGCTAAGAAGGCGCTCGCCGAGACGCTACTAAAACTAGCTGATGGAAAGGTCGATATTTTAATCGGTACCCACAAATTATTGTCTGATACCATTAAATACCATGACCTTGGTCTAGTCATTATTGATGAAGAGCATCGTTTTGGCGTTCGCCATAAAGAAAAGCTCAAGGCATTGCGGGCGCAGGTAGACTTGCTGACAATGACCGCAACACCAATCCCTCGCACCCTCAATATGTCTTTATCCGGCATGAGAGATCTATCTATTATTGCAACGCCGCCCATGCAACGACATGCGATTAAAACCTTTGTATCGCAATGGAATGAGGAGACTATCGTCGAAGGTTGTCAGCGCGAATTAAAGCGTGGTGGTCAAATTTACTTTTTGCATAATGAAGTAAAGTCAATTGAAAAAGTCGCGAATGAACTACAAGAATTGATACCGGATGCTAGGGTTGGAATTGTTCACGGTCAAATGAAGGAAAGAGAACTAGAACATGCGATGCTAGATTTTTATCATCATCGTTGCAACTTATTAGTCTGCACCACCATCATCGAAAGTGGTATCGACGTGCCGACCGCTAACACTATCTTCATCAACAGGGCTGATAAGCTTGGTCTAGCACAACTACATCAAATTCGAGGTCGTGTCGGACGATCGCATCATCGAGCCTACGCCTATTTAATGGTGCCACCAGAACGCTCGATGACCCCCGACGCTCGAAAACGACTACAAGCCATCGAATCACTAGAAGAGCTTGGTGTTGGTTTTACCCTAGCGACACACGATTTGGAAATACGCGGTGCAGGTGAATTACTCGGCGAAGGCCAGAGCGGTCAAATTACAGAAATTGGCTTTACCTTGTATGCCGAACTACTCGAACGGGCAGTGAATTCGCTAAAATCGAATCAATCAATAGACTTCGAGTCACCATTAATGCGCGCCTCAGAAGTCGACTTTCACATCCCTGCCCTAATACCCGAGAATTACATACCTGATATTCATCACCGTTTAATAGAGTATAAACGTATTGCTTCAGCCACTAGCCCTAAAGCATTACGAGAGTTACAGGTAGAATTCATCGACCGTTTTGGGCTGCTGCCTGATCCGCTCAAACATTTATTCCGAGTCACCAAAATCAAGTTACAAACGCTAGCATTGGGCATAGAAAAGATCGACATCGGCGAACAAAGTGGGAAAGTAATATTCAATAAAAATCCGAATATCGATCCAATGACTATTATTCAGCTGATTCAATCGAAACCTGCGGAATATCGCTTTGATGGCAAACAAACCTTGCGCATCGTGTGTCAAAGTGATGAACTTGAACTACGCTTTAAACAAACTGAAGTATTACTCCAAAAACTAACGTCATAGTCATTTATGAAATCAAATCACCCGATACTATTAACCATCGTTGCGTCGTCCTTGGCAGGGTCATTCATGGCAGGTAACGCTTTGGCACAAGATAGCGATCCCATTCGTCATTATGAAGTAGAGATTGTTCTCTATAAAAATACCAAAGTACCTAAGTCAAAGGAATATACTTTACCGATAAGTTCTCCAGTAAAAGACCATAAATCGATTGATTTCTCTTTACCATCTGGTATTGAAGCGGCCAAGGAATTGCAGTATGAAATTGTCCCCGAAACCGAATTACGATTAACTGACGTAGCGAGAAAAATGAACAGGTCATCACGCTATAAGGTGTTAAAGCACCTTGCTTGGCGTCAACCAGGACTCAAAAAATCACTAGCAATGCCAATTTGGATTAAGGCCGGTAGTCGTTACGGAAATGAATTCATCTCTATTGATGACAAAAATGAATTGTTAAAATCGAATCGAATACCTAATGGTGCAAACAACCAGAATTCGGAAGAAAGTACCCAAAACAATTTAAACGAACTCGGTTCCACTGAAAAGCTAGCGTCACTTACCAATTCCGATGCATACGGATTGTATGAACTCGAAGGTGAAATCACGGTCTCTCTCTCTCGATACCTACATGTTTATACCGACCTGGTACTGCGTAAACCCCGTCGTTCTCTAGACCCTGAAACAGGCTCACTATCGGAGACTGCTGGCTCACAAAAATTGCTCTACAGGAATCTGACTGATGGGCGGATTTTGGATAACCATCTATTGAAAGAACACCGCCGAATGCGAAGTGAAACGCTACATTATCTCGATAGTCCAGAATTATCGATGTTGATATTGATAACGCCTTACGAAATTCCAGCTGCATTGCAGAGTACGGTGTCACAAACAGAAAGTGTAGCAACAAAATTAATTGTTACTAATTAGCCCTAACAATCTGACCCTCAATTATACTTACCTAATAGGCGCCTCCGCCTCCGCCCCCTACCTTATAGCCCGCCAAGGCAAACGGGGTAGTTCGACCAACCAACGTCTCTATCAGTGACAGCTCTGAATCGGTATGGTTGAATACAGGTGCCGACACAATTAGCTTCTTATTACTTGCTGTGGGCAATATGTATACCGGTTGCTCGTGATACGAGGTAATTATATCTCGTGAAACGTTTAAGTCTGCTAATGGTGAAACTTGAGTATGCCCGTAACAAGTACAAAGGTACGTTCGGTCAGATTCTGATTCAATATAAATGCCAGTACCACGTATACCAATGGCTGCAGTTGATGTTGATATCCTATGTGGCGTGGTACGTTTCCCGAACACAGCTAGAAGCTTTCCCGTCAAAATACGCATGCCTGAAATCAAAAGCCCATCGCCGCCCATTTGTAACCCACCGTTACTGCGCAAAACAAAGGCATCGGTGCCAACGACAAAAATAACTCGGCTATTTGGGCCGGTTTCAACTATTGAGTTGGCCGTTATTTGGGAATCGATATTAGCATCTTGCCCGTCGACGATGACCTGCCCTTTCAATTTATAAATAGAACGTCCAGCCGGCAATTGTTTAGGCATATCACCTAAAGCATAACTGGCCTGCATAAAACCGAGAGACCCTACGCTACCGAGTAACCCCAATGTCAAAGCATCTACTAAAAATGTTCGCCTTGGGTCGTCATGTTCATTGTTCATATAAAGTGCCAGGTGGGTTAAACGATTGCAATCATCCGACCCTATCATATAGCTTCAAAAAAACGAAGAAATCGCTCGTTTCCACCGACAACCACCGCTCGCACACTTATCCAGAGAAGTCATCGTGCGCGATACCTAGGGCAATGTGGTAGCAGACTCATCAGCAGAAAATAACACCGACGAGTTCTCACGAGATTTCTTTACCGAGGTCACTGGTTTATTCTATTCTCAATCAAATCATCTACAACAGATGGATCAGCCAGAGTTGAGATATCCCCCAAACTGTCTATTTCGTTAGCGGCTATTTTACGCAAAATTCGTCGCATAATTTTACCCGAACGTGTTTTAGGCAAACCGGGTGCCCATTGAATAATATTCACTTTTGCTATTGGCCCAATTTCCTTACGCACCAAAGCCACTAGCTCTGCACTTAAGTCATCACTGCCTTGCTCTCCAACCATCAGAGTGACATAGGCATAAATGCCCTGCCCGGTAATATCGTGGGGATACCCAACGACTGCTGACTCAGCCACTTTGACATGTTTGACCAATGCTGATTCTATTTCGGCAGTGCCTAGACGATGACCCGACACATTCAGTACATCGTCGACTCTACCAGTAATCCAATAGTAGCCATCTTCGTCACGACGCGCGCCGTCGCCAGTAAAGTAAAAACCCTTATACAAAGAAAAATAAGTTTCGTAGAAGCGCTTATGGTCGCCGTAAATGGTACGCATCATTGAAGGCCATGGTGCTTTCATCGCTAGATTACCCGATGCAGGATTACCTTCGATTACGTTACCTTCATCATCAAGTAATACGGGTTGTGCGCCAAAAAATGGAAACGTAGCAGAGCCCGGCTTGGTTGCTGTAGCACCTGGTAAAGGTGTCATCATGTGTGCACCAGTCTCTGTTTGCCACCAAGTATCGACGATTGGGCAACGTTCGTCACCGACTACCTTGTGATACCACTCCCAAGCTTCAGGATTAATGGGTTCGCCAACCGTGCCGAGTAATCTCAGGCTAGAACGAGATGTCTTTTTAACCGGCTCATCACCAGCGGCCATTAAGGCTCTAATAGCGGTCGGTGCGGTGTAGAAAATAGAGACGTTATGCTTGTCGCAGACTTGCCAGAATCGTGAGATATCTGGATAGGTTGGAATACCTTCGAACATCAACGTTGTCGCGCCATTGGCGAGCGGGCCATACACTATATAAGTGTGACCCGTGACCCAGCCAACATCAGCTGTACACCAGTATGTCTCGCCGTCCTTATAGTCGAATACCAGTTTGTGGGTCATTGCTGCTTGCAATATATAACCGCCAGTCGTGTGCAATACGCCCTTTGGTTTACCCGTTGATCCTGATGTATATAGAATAAATAACGGGTCCTCTGCCCCCATCATTTCTGGTTCACAATACTCATCCGCATGCGCCATCGCTTCGTGATACCAGATATCACGCTTGCCATTCCATTCTACTGGGTCGCCACCGCGTTTGATGACTATGACCGTATTAACATTGGGACAGCCACTGACAGCTTCGTCAGCATTCGCTTTGAGCGGTATGCGCTTACCACCACGGACCGATTGATCTGCAGTGATCACCACACGGCAGTCTGAATCAAGGATTCTGTCTTTCAATGCATCTGGTGAGAATCCACCAAACACAACAGAGTGCATAGCACCAATTCGAGTACATGCGAGCATGGCAATAGCAGCTTCTGGCACCATCGGCATATAGATCGATACACAATCGCCTTTTTCGACGCCTCGATCTTTTAGGACATTGGCAAATTTACAAACTTCTAGAAATAGTTCGTTGTAGGTGATTTTTCGATCTTCGTTTGGATCGTCGCTTTCCCAAATAATGGCAACTTGATCGCCTCTACTTTCAAGGTGGCGATCAATACAATTATAAGACACGTTAAGCTCTGCGCCTTCGAACCACTTGATGTTCACATCCTCGCCAAAACTCCAGTTGCTAACCGAATCCCAAGGTGTGAACCAAGAGATATAGTTTTCCGCCTGTTCTGACCAGAAGCCTTCAGGGTCATCAATCGACTGCTGATACATTTCTGTATATTCGGCGGCATTAATGTTGGCTTGTGCTGCAAAGTTTGCAGGTACTGGATAGGTCTTAGATTCAGACATTTGGCTTCCTCGGGTGCTTAATTGTTCTTAAATTATTATGGGCGGAACTATTTAATGATTGCGTCGAATGATTCTACAGCAGGTTACAGACGAAACAAGGCTATACAATGGCATTAATGCCAATTGCCGTTATAGCGCCGACTATATTGGTTATACTATATAGCTAGATTAAATTCCGCAGTTGAATCGTCTAGTTACATCGGAAGACTATCTGACCTACTTTCGCTATATTGTGAGATATTCCGTTCTTAGCCCTTCATTATCTAGCACTTCCTTCGCGATACCATCAAAACGATTTGCAACAGACCCAGAAAATAGCTAGCTCTAGTTGATTCAATCATTGAAATGTCCATCGTCGTTTATCAAGGTGATTTTGGACCGATGTGTTCGATCTGATTAAGTCCGTCACCCGTTAGTTCAAATGCTTGAGCAAAGCCGCGAATGTAGCGGCCTTTGTGGGCGTTAATTTGAAACAGGTTGAAATCCAGAAGAGGTTCAATCAAATCGATAAAGCCACCGAACTTATCTCGAAACTGTGCCATTACCAATTGATAATGGGCGCTATCTCGTTGAACAATAGTCCCCTTACCCTGCAATATTGCACGCCGTCTCGAAAACTGGTTGCGACAACTTGCTTCATCCTCGATGAATAGCAGACTAATGGATGGGTTTTGTTTTAGATTGATGGTGTGTTTAGCTAGGTCACTAATGAATAAGTAATAGGCGGATTCAAACTCAACATAAGGCGTATAGCTAGCCTCAGGATGATTGCTTTCGTCTATAGTGGCTAAATTAGTCGTTTTTAGGTTAGCCAGTAGCTCGCGAAACTCGGTTTGAATGGATTCCAGATTGTATTCTTTGGTCACGTTTTTTAGATGCCATATCAGCGGACGGGGTTGTATTTTGCCATAGCCCTAAGCAATTTCAGTATTATAAATTTTCTGTTTAAAGTAGCTATCCATTCATCTTCATTAATTTCGCACTGGCCTGGTCGTTTTCGCTCGCGAGATTCATTAGTTTAATTTGTGTTTCGTAGTGGCGCGCATACTCCATCATACGAACCATTGAGCTAACCGTATTGACATTGCTAGCCTCTAGAGCCCCTGAAACCACCGAAACCGAGGCATCGGGTTCGACTGACAAACCATCTCGGGCTCGAAACAAACCATCCTCACCCCTATCGAGTTGGTTGGTATCGGCTTTAACTAACTTTATTCGATCAATCGACACTAACGTACTCACACTTTGCCCTGCGCCTCGAATACTAATAGTGCCATCACGTCCGATAACGAGTGACTCAAATTCTGGAATGGTAATTGGGCCACCATCACCGAGTACAATTTGATTGGCACCATTAAGGAGTAATCCATTCGGATCTAGATGGAAATCACCTCTACGTGAATAGGCTTCATTACCATCCTTCGCCTGTACCGCGATCCACCCATCCCCATCGATGGACACGTCAAGATTTCTACCAGTTGTCATCAGTGCGCCCTGACTAAAGTCTGCACCAGCGCCTTTATTAGTCGAATAAGCTCTATCTGCATGACCAGGGCCATAAACAGGTTTAGCCTGAAAATGATCCAGAGTTGCCTTAAAGCCAATGGTGCTAGCATTTGCAAGGTTATTGGCGTTAGTGGTCTGTGCCAACATCGATTGCGATGCACCGTTCATTGCGAGATAGAGAAACTTATCCATGGGCTATGCCTGTCATTTTTTGTTATCGAATTTGAATAATTGTGTCAGTGATAGAGTTAGATGTTTCTATCGACCGAGCGTTGGCCTGAAAATTACGTTGCGCTGTAATTAAATTGACCAATTCTGAAGTCAAATCAACATTTGATGCTTCGAGGGCTCCGGATTGGATTAATCCAAAACGACCCGTACCGCTGACACCCAAAACAGGAGTTCCGGAGTCCGTGGTTTGTTTCCAGGACGCATTGCCAACACCGCGTAAGCCTTGGCTATTAGGGAAATCAACAAGCGCAATCTGTCCCATCGGCGATGAAACGCCGTTACTAAACATAGCCCTTATCAAACCAGTCTCTGAGATGTCAAGACCAGTAAGCCTACCAGTAGAAAAACCATCCGGATTCAATCGACTAACAGCAAAGCTAGATGAAAACTGTGTAGTTGTATTGTTTGCAAAGTCGTGAGTGATCGTCAGTGGGTCAGATCCATTGGTCTGCGGCAATGCCACATTTTGTATTGCCGCAGGCGTGCTGCTTGCAAATGAACCATCGTTATTAAATTGAAGAACAGCTGGGTTTTGCGCGACAGCAGGTCCTGTTCCATTGGGGTGATTGACAGCAGGCCCACCAGCAATGTCGGTTGGCGCGCCATCGAGATAAGTAAATACAAGCCAGTTATTAGGATTACCCGTAGTGGCTGGCAGGACGGCTGGATTAGTCGCAGTCGTAGGCCCGTCATGCACAAAATAATAGGTCGACACATGTGATGCACCCAATGAGTCAAAAACAGTGCTCGACGTTGAGTGTGCATAGGTGTTGCTCGCCGAAGGGTTAAAAATAGTCGGGTCTGTTTGGGTCGTGGTTGAATTCAAGTTTAAACCCACTTCAACTTCGGTTGTTGCCTGTGGCGAACCAGTGGTTGCCGGGAGTTGGACTGGTATAGTCGTGTTCAAATTGGTAGAGGTAACTGCACCATCCGTGTCAACCGGAAAGGTCTGTAAAAATTGGCCACCATTATTGGTGATGAATCCATCCGCATCGATTTGAAATTGTCCTGCACGAGTATAAGATACATCACTACTAGCCGCGTTTTGCTTAGTAACGTAAAACCCCTGACCGTTAATCGCGAGATCAAGATTGGCGTCCGTAAATTCTAGGTTACCCTGTCCAAATTGTTGACTCACACTAGATACTTGAGCACCACTACCAACAGCAGTTTTGCTATGTCCAAAAGGTGACACCGCAAACAAGTCACCAAATTCAGCTCGCGACTGTTTAAATCCAGAGGTTGATACATTGGCAATGTTGTTACTTGTCACACCCAAGTCAACGGTGGCTGCCTGTAGGCCGCTAAGTGCTGTATTAAATGACATATTGGTATCCTCTCTTTACTTAACTAGTTGATTAATTGATTGATTCATTAAAGCTATAAAATTTTCCGAACGTCGGCCATGCTGATATTTCCAAGGCCCGCAACACTCAACGTGAGATCTTGCCCTGCTTTGCCAATGGTGACACTTTCAACATCTACAACGGATAACATGGATCCGGCAGAGACAGATGTACCACGATTAACTTCTGCTGAAATCGAGTAATTGCCAGCTTGAAATGGTGTGCCGGTGCTATCTAGCCCATCCCATGTGAAATTAGACAAACCTTTAGGTTGTAAGCCTAATAACTGCTGGTGAACCAGTTGTCCTGCCTCGTTAGTGACTCGTACAGTTACCTCTTGGGCCGATTGCTCGAGTTCGACCGAACCGCTCAAACCACCTGTTGCACCAAGATAACCAGTCTCGGACGGAATCAGTACTTTGCGACCAACCAGAGTAGAGGCCTGTAAAGCCTGATTGGATTGGAAGGATGAATTCAGCGAATTGAACGTCGTATTCAACTCATTGATACCACTCACAGTACCAAACTGGGCAATCTGCCCAAGGAAGTCACCATTTTCCATCGGTTCCAATGGATCTTGATAGCGAAGCTGAGCCGTCATAAGCTCTAAAAACTCTGCTTGGCCTAGTTCATCATTTGCCTTTGTTTTAGAGTCACTGGTATTACTAAGGCCTAATTGGGTAAATGGATTTTTAGTATCAATTTCATTCATGAGAGTTACCTTGTTGAATGTTCTTCGCTATTAAGTTCATAGTTTAGTTTAGCTACCTAAGGACAATGCGCGTAATAATAAGTCCCGAGAGGTACTCAGTACCTCGACGTTATTTTGATAGGCGCGCGAGGCTGAAATCATGTTGGCCATTTCTTCTACGGCGTTAACATTGCTGCCAAATACATAGCCGTCTTCATTCGCCAGTTTATTTCCAGGATCATAAATGGGTTTAGCTTCACTTTGACTCTCGACTATGCCAAGCATACGAACACCCACTTCTTCTGGCTTTGATCGATCGTCCATCATAGCCTGAAACACAGGCTGTCTTGAGCGATATGCTTCTTTAGCAGATGACGCCACGGTTTCAGTATTCGCTAAATTACTAGCAGTCGTATTCAATCGTATCGATTGGGCGCTGATCGCGCTGCCTGATATATCAAAGTTAGAGAAGAGTCCCATTGTTATTCTCCTTTTAAGGCTTTTATGATGCCCTTAACGCTACCATTCAAAAATGTGAAACTTGTTTGGTATTGAAGTGCATTTTCTGAGAATTTAGACTGCTCAACATGAGAGTCGACCGTATTACCGTCTAATGACGCGTGTAATGGGTTGCGATATTTAAGTGCCGTGCTGGAGTGACTACCCGAGTTGAGGTTGATGTGCTCACGATGGGTGCTGACCATGTCAAGACTGTCAGTCTGCTGGTTATTAGCGTGTCTTAACATCGATTGAAAATCAATGTCGCGGGCTTTGAAATTTGGGGTATCGGCATTGGCTATATTAGATGCCAAAACACTCGCTCGCTTGCTTCGCATGATCATTGCATCGTCATGTATTGAGAAAGCTCTTTCAAAGTTTATTGGCATCGTTTTGTCCTGTCACTATTAAGTTCAGGTAACAACAATGCACTGTCAGTGCCATTCGATAATTTTCGTTTTATTTCAACTACTTAGATTATATAGTGGCTAATAACAGGTCGGCAATAGCGGCAACTTATATGGCAATTTGCCGCTATTGCCGCATCAAAATTAAGCCAATCGCTCTTTACAGTGCATCAATCACTGCCTGACCCAGGACATCAGGATCAAATTTAGCGACAAATTTGTCTGCGCCAACTTTGTCGACCATTGTTTGATCGAATACACCGCTCATCGATGTGTGCAAAACGATTTATAAGTTTTTCAGCCACTCTTCAGCCCGGACTTCGGTCATGACGGTGTAACTATCCATTTCGGGCATTTCAATATTCGAAAACACCATCGCTAACCGATCAAGCTGTGGATATTTATTATCAGCGCAACCTTTGAGCAGATCGA
>JBLHID010000007.1:0-46826 GCA_047615545.1 Polaribacter sp. | reverse complement strand
GCACTTTTCAAATTAACAGCAGCACGCTCGACAATGCGCTGAAAAACAATCGATTGGGAGTCGAAGCACTATTTTCGGTTCAGGGCTTGCCAAGCGACAGTGGAATCGAATATTTGTCTTCCACCGAAGATACTATGGCTGGTGATTTCTCGGTTAATATCGCCGCATTGGCTACTCAGGGTGTCTATAATGGCACAGCTATTAACTCGGCCTTGACCATTGACGGTACGAATGACGAATTTTCTATTAAAGTTAACGGTGTGGTGTCCAGTAGCATCAAGCTATCGTCGGGTGTCTATGCGGACTCGGCGGCACTGGCGACCCATATTGAAACTCAAATTAATGCGGATGCCGCGATTAAGGCAGGTGGTGGGCTGGTTTCGGTTATTTACGATGCTGTTAACACCCGATTTAATATTACCTCGACAAAATATGGCGAGGCGTCGAGCATAGAATTTACCACGGTTGACACCAGTACTAGTACTGATATTGGTTTTGCGCTTGGAGCTGGCACTAGTGGCGCTGACGTTATCGGAACAGTTAACGGTTTTTCGGCCACGGGTAACGGGCAGACTTTAACCAGTGATCTGGGTCTCAGCAAAGGTTTGTCGTTGACTATAAACGGGGGCTTAGTGGGTAGTCGAGGTTCGATCCCATTTTCACGGGGTTTGTCGAGTTCGATCGAAGCCTTATTGACTGGATATTTGGGTAAAGATGGATTTATTTCAACTAGAGAAAGTGGCATTCAAAATAACCTCGATGATATAACCGAACAACGAGGTAAACTCGACCTCAAGATCGAGAGCTTAGAAAGCAGGTTGATTTCGCAGTTTACCGCTTTGGACTCTTTGATAGCTAAGTTTAATAGTACGAGTTCCTTTTTAACGCAACAATTAGCGAGCCTGGTGGAGCCAAATTCGATCGGAAAAAATTGATAAAAATCCTAAAGGAATTCAGCAAATAGTCGATACAAGCGGTACTGCAATTGGAGAAATAAATGAATAGTCGCACACACGCCGCACTCAATCAATATCAGGTCGCCAGCAATAGTTCGATTAACTTTGCAAGTCCTCATGAGCTAATTACTCGACTGATCAATGGTGCATTAGAACGCTCAGCCCAGGCTAAAGGGGCAATGCAGCAAAATAACGTAAAAACTAAAGGTGAGTTCATTAGTAAAGCTGTTTCAATTATTGGTGCACTTGGCGGTTGCTTAGATCATGAAAAGGGTGGGGAGTTATCCCAAAACTTAGAAAGTTTGTATGAATATATGATCATCATTCTTACAGAGGCCAATATAAATAACGACGTTTCGAAAATAGATGAGGCTATGCGCCTACTGCTTGTAATTAAAGGTGCATGGGTTCAGGTGCCAGAAAAGCTACGCGAAGCTCAGGTAGCACTCTAAGTCATGCCTATTTCAAAATCAGATAATAAATTGGCACTTATTCGCGCGATCGAATTGACAGACGAAGTTCTGTTAGCAATAAACGACCAAAATATCGACAAGATCAATTTTCTTGAAATTGAGCGGGAACTATTAATTAATCAGGCATTTAAACAGTCGGTGGAGGAAATTGACCACATAAAGGCTATTCATTTGCAAAACTTGAATCAACAAGTGGTTGAAAAACTTCTTATCTTTAAACAATCTATCAAGCATCAACAACTACAGGCAATGAATGCGTCGAAGGCTACTCGGGCGTACCAGAATCATCTAGGATAAGAATCTCGCATTGTCCAGTGTGTTGAACTAGACACACTTTAAAACCTTTAGGAATGCTTGCGGATGAAAATTAAGGCTTACTTGTACCTACACCTGTAAAAATGTTCAAAAAGCCCACTTTTTTGACGCATTTTTGGCATATTCCATTACACTGGAGATAATAAACGCGGGCCGTCTATTTTTCGGCCGATAAGTGCCATATAAAATAAAAGAGTATAGAAAATGGATGAACGCATACGTCGTGCGATCACTAACGATGTACTAGTAGTCGACACTGATTACGACCGAGGCAATGCTCTCATGTCGGTTTTAGAGTTCATGAAAGTTAAAGTGACACTAGTCACGCCAGATCAATTATTAGCGACTTCATCTTATGAGTTAGATCATTATCTTGGCGTATTTAGCCTTGGATCTGACGAAGTGACTCAGCATTTCCTAAAGCGCAATAAACAAGATAAATGTCAATATCCCGTTGTTTTAATGGCAGATCGAATTGATTTAATTGACTCGGATGTTGTCGTTCAACTACCTTATATCACCGGACTTTGTTATCAGTCAGATTATTATTCAATGTCTCGCGTGCTCGATAAAGTCCGATTGCACAATCGGCGCGAACGGCGCGGGAAAAATCGTGAATGCCAACCACTGATTGGTCAAAGCGCATCAATCGTACGAATCAATCAATTAATTGATCAGGTATCTGATACTAACGCATCTGTGCTCATACTCGGTGAATCTGGCACAGGCAAGGAAGTAATTGCCCGCAATATTCATGCACAGTCTTCTCGAAGTCATCAGCCGTTCGTTCCCATCAACTGTGGCGCTATTCCAGCAGAACTACTCGAAAGTGAGTTATTTGGACACGAAAAAGGTGCGTTTACCGGTGCTATTAGCGCGAGACAAGGGCGTTTTGAACTTGCAGAGGGTGGCGTCATATTTCTCGATGAAATAGGTGATATGCCCCTACCTATGCAAGTTAAATTATTAAGGGTCTTGCAAGAACGATGTTACGAAAAAGTTGGGAGCAGCAAATCAATCAAATCAGATGTTCGTGTTATTGCGGCTACCCACCGGCGATTAGAAGGTCTTATTGAAGAAAACGCTTTTCGAGAAGACCTTTTCTATCGACTCAACGTATTTCCGATTGATGTATCACCTTTACGAGAGCGGGTAGAAGACATCTCACTTTTAGTAAAAGAGGTGATATCACGCATGGAGCTAGAAAACAGAGGTTCGGTTCGTCTCAGTACAAATGCTATCGCTATGTTGCAACATTACCATTGGCCTGGCAATGTACGTGAACTAGCCAACTTGCTTGAACGATTAGCGATTCTTTATCCACACGCCCTGATTGAAGTTAAAGATTTACCTGAAAAATATCAGTCCAATGATTTTATTGAGACTCATATCGGTAGTGAAGACGAAACATTAATCACAACTGCAACTGCCCAGCTGGACACTAGTCTACTGCCTAGTGGCGGTATTGATATGAAGCAATATCTTACCAATATCGAAATATCTTTAATCGAGCAAGCGCTGATTAATACCAATCATGTGGTTGCTAGGGCGGCTGAGATGTTGAATGTCAGACGCACTACTCTAGTAGAGAAAATACGAAAATATGAACTAGGTTGATTAGATTAGCGTCATTAATATGACGGTATAGTGCGACTGCATACTGACTAATTACTTAACCAATTGATTATAAACAATTAAACTAGTTTGGATTGAGTTGTGCAGGTAGTCGTATGTGGAAACTAAAAAACAACTCAATAACGCACCCATTGATGATCTAAGAAAATCCTTTGATCAATTTAATCGTCTATCTGAGTCACTCGATGCGAGTGTCGTGCAACTTAATAGAACCGCTACCTCGATTCAAGGACTAACGCAGATATCACCTGACGCTACGGAGAGCATCGTTATCGATAACGGCAATTTGGATCATGCCAATGACGATTTAAAACAGGTCGATGACGAGAGCAAGCAACAGGCGGTGCATTTAAGGTCATTGATAGACGCGATCCCGGGTGGTGTTGTTGTGCTAGACCCTCATGGCATTATCGTCGAACTCAATGCAGCTGCCAGCCAACTCCTCGGAGAATCAGTTCTACAGCAGCCCTGGCGATCAATAGTGCAACAAGTGTTCTTACCTGACCTAGATCAAGGCGAGCTAAAAACCGAAGATGGTCGTCAATTTAGTATTTCGACTAATCCATTAGGGTACGCACCTGGTCAAATTCTATTATTAAGCGACGTCACTCAAACCCGCCAATTACAGCGCACTGCCCAACAAAATCGCCATTTGATGACCATGGGAAAAATGATGGCGAGCCTGGCGCATCAAATCAGAACACCGCTCGCATCGGCCATGTTGTATTTGTCGCAAATCGTTGAAAGCAATCTAGATCAAGATACCCATCTGCGCTTTAGTGAGAAGGCACTAGCCAGAATCAAACACATAGAAAAAATAATCAATGACATGCTGGTATTTGCACATGGCGGTCAGTTCAATATGAGCCAGTTTTCAATCGGCTCATTGCTTGATGAACTACAAGAGCAACTCGTTCCTATACTGGAACAAAGAAACGCCAGCCTGACGATATCAAATAATTACCAAACGTTAAGATTGCAAGGCAATAAAGGCGCACTGCTAGGTGCGCTTGGTAACTTGTGTATGAATGCTCTGGATGCATCTGATATAAAACCATCCATTAGCATTAAAATTGCGCTATCTGACAAAGGGCACTTGCTGATTATTGTTGATGATCGTGGGTGTGGTATGAATGCCCAAATGCGTCATCATTTATTCGACCCGTTTTTCACAACTAAAGTTGATGGCACCGGTTTAGGACTTGCCGTCGTTAAGTCCGTCATCGAATCACATGAAGGGTCAATTAGCGTGGCTTCTCGACCCAGAGTGGGCACTCGATTTCGAATTCAATTGCCGTATCTTCAAGGCTTGAAAACGCAGATTAGCAACGAAACACACAGTGCAGACAAACCGTTACGAAATAGACAGCCCGGAAACAAAGCACCAACAAATACTACACGATCAGTAGAGGATAGTTGAAAATGATAGATGTACTGGTAGTTGAAGATGACGCTGGGCTACGCGAAGCCATTTGCGACATGCTTGACCTCAACAAAATAAGCTATAAAGACGTTGAAAATGGGCAAGCAGCAGAACAATTTTTATTAACTAACTCGGTCTCATTAGTATTAAGTGATGTGCAGATGAGTCCAGGTAATGGTTACGAATTGCTCGCTGCAATTCAGAAAAACCAGCTAAATATCCCTGTAATTTTGATGACAGCTTACGGTTCTATACCCCAAGCCGTCGACGCGATTCAAGCGGGCGCAGCCGATTATCTCGTGAAGCCATTCGAGGTCAACCACTTGTTGAACACGCTAAAGAAGCAAATGATTAAACCTGGCGCTAGCAATGATGCACCAGTTGCAGTCGACCCTGTTAGCATCGACACTCTAAATATGGCCAGTCGGGTTGCCAAGACAGAAGCCACAGTTTTACTTAATGGTGAGAGTGGTGTTGGGAAAGAAGTTTATTCTCGTTATATTCATCAACAATCAGGGCGCAAAGAGCTGCCGTTTATTGCCATCAACTGCGCCGCCATACCCGAAAATATGTTAGAAGCAGCCCTGTTTGGTTATGAAAAAGGTGCATTCACTGGCGCCATAAAATCTAGCATTGGTAAATTCGAACAAGCACAGGGAGGCACCTTATTGCTCGACGAAATTACGGAAATGGATCTTGGACTACAGGCGAAAATACTCAGGGTCATTCAAGAGAAGGAAGTCGAGCGTCTCGGTAGTTCGAAAATAATCAGTCTTGATGTCCGAATTATTGCTACCAGTAATCGAGATTTGAAAGCTGAAGTCACTGAGAAACGGTTTCGCGAAGATCTTTATTACCGACTCAATGTTTTCCCCATCACCATCGCACCATTACGCCAACGACCAGGTGATATTATTCCTTTAGCTCAAAAAATACTCGAGCAATACAATCGAGCAGCAGGACAAAGAATTCAAATATCGGAATCAGCCTGTGAGTTATTGATCGAGCACCGATGGAGCGGCAATGTACGAGAGCTAGACAATGTTATTCAGCGCGCACTGATACTAAAGCAGGGCAATGAAATTAATGCTGCCGATATCATGATCGAATCTCCGTCCCTAGACTCCACTGCGAGCCAATCGAATGTAACCCCGTCCAGTGACGACAGTGGTATTTTACATAACGATTTGCGTGATCGAGAAACCGAAGTCATCATCGAAACGCTGCGTGGATTTAAAGGTAGTCGCAAAAAAACTGCTGAAAAGCTAGGCATTAGCCCTAGGACTTTGCGCTATAAACTAGCCAGATTGCGTGATGCGGGTGCTTTGATTGCCGAGTCGCTCATTTAGAAAAATGTTGATTCGGCGCCCTGTAACCGATACATCGGTGCCGAATATCGCAACTAGTTCCCACCCCGTATCTTCCATCTCAATTAGGTTTAATGCCTGAGAATTACATTCACTATAGGCAGTTATGCCGCCTTATCAATGGCTCTGGCCAAATCAACCTCCAAATTCAGCAAGCCGTTAGTTCCATAGTTAAATACGAATGGGCATCTCGTACTAACCTCGGTTCCCCTCTTTACATAAACTTGGCTTGAATGTTGCTTTGTATTATTTATCTGAGACAAAACTGACAGTCTACATGAGCAAAATGTCAAAAAATTTACTTTTTAAAACACTATCGAAGCAGAGTGGGCAATTAGCCACTCATTTCGTCAAGAAGATGACTGTAGGAGATTGCTATGAATAATATCAGCCAAGCTAGCTTGATTAGCCAAATGCAAACGCTTGAATCGATGTCGCAAGGCAAGATGCAACCGGTTGAACAGAAAGTTGACGATGGCACTAGCTTCTCGAGCATGATGTCGAAAGCCATTAATCAGGTGAACGAAACTCAAACGCAAGCTGGTGACATGAAGAAAGCATTTGAAATGGGCGACGACACCGTTGACTTATCGGAAGTGATGATAGCGATTCAGAAATCACGAATTTCATTCGAAGCATTGACTCAAGTACGTAACAAACTACTCAATGCGTACCAAGATGTTATGAACATGCCGGTATAAAACAATGGCTGAACCAATGTCAAATCAACAATCAATACAGGGTCAAAATAACGGGGCAGCACTCATTGGTTCAGGAATGAACCCGATTGATGCGTTTGCACAATCTCGTGCCGTTCGTCATGTGGGACGACTGGTCGGTTTAGCCACTGCCGTTGCGATCGGTACCGTAGTCGCCCTGTGGACATCTGAGCCGAACTATGCCCCGCTATATAGCAATATGTCTGGGCAGGATACGGCGCAAATTGTCGATGTGTTAACTTCAAGTGATATTGATTTTAAACTCGATGCAAGTTCAGGTTCCATTATGGTTGATCAGGCGAAGGTGCCTGAAGCAAGGTTAAAACTGGCAGCCCAAGGATTGCCAGGCACTAAAACCCAAGGTATGGAAATGCTGCAAGGGGACCAGGGTTTAGGCACTAGTCAATTTATCGAAACAGCTCGGTACAATCATGCTTTAGAAGCAGAACTTGTTCGATCAGTAGAATCGATCCGCAGTGTCGAAAAGGCTCGCATACATCTTGCAATGCCGAAACAATCGATTTTCATTCGTAATCGTATCAAACCGAGTGCATCAGTTGTCGTTAAACTCTACCCGGGTCGGGTCTTAAGCCCAGGACAAGTCGATGCGATAGTACAAATGATAGCGTCCAGTATTCCCATGTTAGAAGGGGGAGAAGTGGCTGTAGTAGATCAGTTTGGTCGCTTGCTAACGCAGGATGACGACGCCGGTATGGCGCAGACTAACAAGCAATACGAATACTCTCGTTTGCTTGAAGACAACATGGCTGATCGAATCATTAACTTACTACAGCCGATAGTCGGCAATGGTAAAGTGAATGCACAAGTGGCAGCACAACTTGATTTCTCTGAGGTAGAATCAACTCGAGAAGCATTTGACCCTGAAAGAAGCGTTGTTCGAAGTGAAAAAATCTCAGAAGAGAAAAATAGCAGCCTGTCCCGAGTGCTTGGCATTCCAGGCGCTTTAAGTAATCAGCCACCAGGCGCAGGCACGACCGAAGCCAGAACTAACGAAGCCAGAACTAACGAAGCCAGAACTAACGAAGATAATGCTGGTGCCGGAGTACCCACTAGTCAAAATAGCTCGTCGACACGCAATTTTGAAGTCGATCGAGTTATCAGTCATACCAATAGTCAGGTAGGGGAAATTCAGCGTCTATCAGTCGCGGTTGTCATCGATGATAAATCAACTACGGCAGCGGACGGCAGTATCGAAAAAACAGCCTATTCAGATGAGGACATTGAGCGCTTTGTTAGGTTAGTTAAAGAGACGATCGGCTTTGACGAAAATCGTGGTGATTCAGTGAGCGTGATTAACACATCGTTTCTGCAAATAGAACAAGAAGTTATCGTTGAGACGCCTTGGTGGCAGAGCTTGTTAAATGAAGCCTGGGTACTCAACCTTGCCAAACAAGTGCTCGGCGCTATCGGTCTGCTGATTATATACCTGATGTTTGGTCGACCTTTTCTAAGAACGCTATTGCCAAATAGAATCGAAGTAGACGCGCAATCTCAGGCACTAGCGGCCAATAATAACGGTGCAGGTGGCGCATCATCGATGTCCCAAGGAGGAGCAGGAGGGAATTCTATGGGGCTCCCAAATCTATCAGAAGACCCTAACAATCCAGCAGCAACGATGCGACGAAAAGATGCCACCTATGATCAAAAAGTAGAGATGGCGAAATCACTTGTATTAGACGACCCGGCCCGGGTTGCCAACGTTATGAAACATTGGGCGAGTGAAAAATAATGGCTGAATTAGAAGCGCAGAATAATGACCTCAAAAAATTGTCCGGCAGTGAAAAAGCCAGCATATTGTTGTTAACCCTTGGTGAGGACGTCGCTGCTGAAATACTACAGCATCTGAGCCCGAAAGAAGTGCAACTGGTCGGCTCGACCATGGCAACCATGGCCGACATATCCCGTCCCATGGTTGAACATGTCGTGGACGATTTCTTTGATATGCTCAAATCTCAAACCGCGCTTGGGATAGGCAACGACACCTATGTCCGAGGCATGCTCGAAAAGGCGCTGGGTGATAAGGCCGGTAAGGTGATTGACCGCATATTAATGGGGAGTTCCAACAACGGATTAGAATCATTGAAATGGATGGACCCTAAGTCAATTGCTGAAATTATAAGATTCGAGCATCCACAAATTATCGCGATTGTGATGTCTTATCTTGAGTCCGATAGTGCCGCTCAAGTATTAACCAACCTACCCGAAAACACGCGTTCGGGAATATTAATGCGCATCGCGACTCTTGATGGCGTACAACCAGCGGCCATTAAGGAGCTGGATACAATTATGGAACAATATTTTAGCGATAATGAAAACGTTAAATCATCGATGGTGGGCGGCGAGAAGACAGCTGCAGATATTCTGAACTACATGGACTCTTCGTTAGAAACGAAGCTAATGGAAGAACTTAGAGCCGACAATGAAGACCTTGCTACTAAGATTCAGGACTTGATGTTCATATTCGATAACCTTCGAGAAATGGATGATCGTGGTATGCAAACCATGATGCGTGAAGTGTCCACTGACCTACTCACTCTCGCCTTAAAAGGCGTCGATGAAGAATTTCAGCAGAAATTTCTCAAGAATATGTCATCACGTGCAGCAGAAATGCTAGTAGAGGATATGGAAGCAAAAGGGCCAGTTAAGCTGAGCGAAGTCGAGGCAGCGCAGAAGGAAATTTTAACCATTGCACGCAGGATGGAAGAATCGGGAGAAATTACACTTTCTAATAGCGGTGAGGCAATGGTCTAAATGAAACAAGCACAAAAATGGCAGGCCCCGAGCATGACTGCCGATCCCAATAAGGTAATTCGTAATCGCGAAGTTGTGCTTCAACCGGGACAAATTCCTGGCATACCAACTGCAGATGAAATCGAACAATGGCGGAAAGACGCCCAAGACGAAGGTTATCAAGAGGGGCTAAAATTAGCGTCTGCGCGGACGATTTCAACCCAACATCGTTTAGAGCAATTGATCAATTTTTTTGAGCATCCACTCAAATCGCTGAATGAAGAAGTAGAGCAGCAATTAAGTCAGGTTGTAGTCACGCTTGCACAACAACTAGTGAGGCGAGAACTTAAAATTGACCCAGGCGAAATCATCGGATTGATCCGAGAATCGGTTGAGCTATTACCCGGTAATGCACGGGGTATACGCATATTTTTGCATCCCGAAGACGCAAGTTTGGTTCGGGATGCGCTTTCGATTGAAACCAACAGCGAAACGCAAAGCTGGAAGCTCGTTGAAGACCCAATGATCACGCAGGGTGGTTGCAAAATCAAATCGGAATCATCAAGCATCAATGCGACATTAGAATACCGATTAGCAGCACTGGCGGCGGCTGTGCTCGGTGGTACGCGTGAAGAAGATTAGCTAGGCTTATATATGCAACCTGATTTAAACAACGAAGCACAGCCAGACCCGTTAATTGCGGAAGCAACGGCACAGTGGTGTAGCGCACTAGAAGGAGTGGTTAAACGTAGTAAATCAGTCGGTACGCCAGTAGTCGAAGGCATACTAACACGCATGGTTGGCTTAACCCTTGAAGCCGTTGGATGTCAGGCACCTATTGGTGCCAGATGTGATGTTATCAACGAAAATGGGGATCGAGTCGAAACTGAAGTTGTCGGTTTTTCCGGTGAGAGCCTTTACCTCATGCCCACTAGCGAAGTGCGAGGGCTAGTTCCAAACGCCAGGGTTATTCCGATCAAAAGCTCATCAGATGTTTCGGTCGGTCCAGAATTACTAGGTAGAGTCATCGATGGCAAGGGTCGGCCACTCGATGGCAAGGGCCCCATCGGTTTGGTGGATAAAACCCCTTTAGAAGGACAACCCATTAACCCACTAAACCGTAGCCCCATTCGTGATGTATTAGATGTGGGTGTACGAGCCATTAACGCTTTATCGGCGATAGGCAGAGGACAGCGCATGGGCTTGTTTGCTGGTAGTGGTGTAGGCAAAAGCGTACTGCTCGGCATGATGACGAAATATACCGAAGCCGATGTCGTCGTGGTAGGGCTGATCGGTGAACGGGGACGAGAAGTAAAAGAGTTTGTTGAAGAGATCTTGGGTGAGGAGGGACTTAAAAAATCCGTCGTCGTTGCGGCACCGGCCGATACATCGCCACTGATGAGAATTCACGGCGCGATGCAGGCGACAAGTATTGCCGAATACTTCCGTGATCAAGGTAAACATGTTTTACTATTAATGGATTCACTCACTCGATTTGCACAAGCTCAAAGAGAAATCTCACTCGCCATTGGCGAACCACCGGCGACCAAGGGTTACCCACCTTCGGTTTTTGCCAAGTTACCGCAGCTAGTCGAACGAGCCGGAAATGGCGAAAAAGGCGCCGGCTCCATTACTGCATTTTATACCGTATTGGTCGAAGGCGATGATCATAATGAGCCAATTGCCGACTCAGCCCGCGCGATACTTGATGGTCATATTGTTTTATCGCGTCAACTGGCTGAATCAGGGCAATATCCAGCTATCGATGTCGAGGCTTCGATTAGTCGTCTCGCACCCCAAATAGTCTCGCCGTTACATCTTAAGTTGATGCAAGAGTTCAAAAGTACTTATAGTCGCTATCAACAAAACCGCGATTTGATTAATGTTGGGGCTTATCAAGTAGGGAGCGACGCCAATATCGACTATGCGATCAATATTCAACCCGAATTTAAAAGATTTTTGTCACAGGACATGAATCTGCCTGTTACTTTTACTGATAGCTACTCTCAATTAGAAAATGTCCTTAAACAACCAAAACAGGGATCTGATCAGGAATCCGGTCAGGGACAAGCACAGCAAGCGATACTAGCATCGGCAGAGCAGTTAAGTTATGACACGAACTGAACGCCTAAAACCGGTAGTCTCCCATACCAAGAAAAAAGAGCAACAAGCATTGCAAGCAATGGCAACCTGTAAAAATGAACTGGAATCGGAGTTGAGAAAGATAGAACAGTTGAAGTCTTACAAAACTGAATATTTGAATAAACAATCTCAGAAAAACATGACCTATTCATCGGTTGAATTGCAGGAATTTAGACGCTTTATCGACCAACTTGATCAGACTATCTGTCAACAGGGTGGGATTGTAGAAATTCGTAGGAAAGCATTGGATCATAAGAGAAAAGAGTGGCAATCAACCCGTATCAAATCAAAAGTAATTCATAAGGTTGTCGATAATTTAAATAAAGCCGAACGTCTTCAGGAAGATAAAACGGAGCAAAAATTGATGGATGAATTGTCACAGCGTAAAACTTTCAAATAACAAAAATAACCCCGCAGGCAATCAAATTAGTTAAGTGGCACGCATGATGCATTCAGTCTAAACAATAGGTCTCTAATCGCTTTTGTAAAATTACAAATCTGTAAAATCACAAATGCGCCATTAGAGAGGATAGAAAGTAAAGCACCTAGGCTGGATAAAATAATGAATGTATTACTGACAGATGTAAAAGCACCGGCAGCACCAACGTTAGCGCCAATGGTAGATGCATCTAGCGATACTGGAAAGAAAAATTTTGGTTCTCTGATGCAGGAGAGTCTTCAGTCTGAATCTAAGAATAAGCTTCAAGTTGTTGAAAATAATGAAAGTAACAAAGTTTTAGGTGACTCGATTATCGGTACTGAGCCATTATTAGAGGCCGGTTTAGTCCCTGGTTTCTGGCAAGAGCATCTTGATACCAGTGATATAGAAGTCATAACTGAAACATCGCCAATGATTCAATCTGGTGACAAAGTAACCAGCAGTGAACTCTTATCCAATGTTGTGATACCCATTTCTTCCGATGCTAATTCGAAGACTATGAGTACCGCGCTTCCGGTTGTCGGTGAAAACTTGCCTGTTAACGGAAATTCTTTGCCGTTATCTGCTGATCAAATAAGGTCAGTCGGGTTGATGTCAAATATAAGAGGTAAACCTTTACTGCAAGCACAGCAAAGCGGTGCGCCTGGTCAAAATTTAACGGAAGCTCCCAATAGCAAAGGGGCGGCCAGTGATAGCGCCATATTCGACAGCAACTCTAAATCTGTGAATCCTGATCTGTTAGATTCATTGACAAGCAAAACATTTGAACTTAACACATTACAACAAACGGCATCCGAGTCATCGAATGCACGCTTGCAGGCTGCGATGGCTGCTATCAATGGTTTGCAAAACCCATCCGCGAATCCAGGTGCATACAGCCCCAATACAGCCAATCCTGTTGCGTCGACCTCAGTGCTGTCGGACAGTCTCGAAAGAATGGTAATGACTAATCCGAGTAGTTCAGCGGAGTGGGGCAGTGGACTGGGTGAGCGTGTCTCCCTAATGCTCAACCAAAAGCACCATATGGCGACTATCCGACTTGACCCACCCATGCTCGGAAAAATGGACATCCAGATTCAGGTTAAAGATGATGTCACCAACGTAACGATTAACACTCAACATGCTCAAACACGCGATATGGTCGATAGCGCCAGTCATCGACTAAGAGAATTCTTGCAGGATGCAGGGTATCCAAACGTGAACGTAGATGTATCGCACCAAAGTGATCAACAAAAGAATGAAGCGCAGTTTATGGCGGATTCTGACTCAGTCAACGGCTCAGAATCAGGAGCCACATCCAGTTCGGACGAATTACAAATGACAGCGCAGGTTACTTTGTCAGATTCATTGATTGATTATTTCGTTTAATGTGGTTTCGTTGACATGGATCAGAAATACTCCTTCTGATTAACAGGAGACTGTCGGGCTTAAAATCAATCTGCTCGACAACTGTGCTACAGCCTTATTCTACTTTCTGCGTCGTACCCTAATGTGTTGTTCTACGTGCGAGTGGTCGTGCGTAAAAGTCATCACTGTCATGTTTGGTAAGGTTGCTGCTGGCGCAATTCAACAATTATTAAGTCGACTGGAATTGACGCAATAGGGTCATTTTGTGGTTTCAATTTTTATCTGTCCCAGCTTACAATGCAACAAAATGGATTCCAATATCTGCCGTCTACCGCCAAAGAGTTGATGACATCTAGTTTATTGTAATTGTTTTGGACCTGTTACTACTTAAAGGTATCGATTTGGAACAGGCAAGTTTTATTTCTGGTAGTCTTGACAGTAAATGGAAACAAAACAGCTAAATTTTAGGCGCAACTGAATCAACCGGGCATGGACTTGCAGTGATTTTTGTATTCCTTTATCACTATTAATTTCATTGTGGTTTGTTGTGCCGTGTAGGGCAGTGGAGAGCAATCTATCCGAACCGGAGATGTCTCAATCTACCTGTATTAGCGCGGACCTCTTTGACAACCATTGGGCTGATTTGCAGTGACAACGGTCGAATAAATAGACTTTATAAACTCTAAACAAGTAGGTAACTCATTATGTCTAACGACATCGAGCAAAATAGATTCTCCATGAAGTACGTTAATTTGGCACACACGCGGCTTGGAGCCAAGGCAATTTTTGCGACGGACGATTTTTTTGCGCCCTGTGAAAGAATGTTGAATCCAGAACCCGCCGTCTTTATCCCCGGTAAGTTTGATAACAATGGTAAATGGATGGATGGCTGGGAGTCACGTCGCAAGCGAGTTGAAGGATACGACTATTGTATCGTCAAGTTGGGCCGTGAAGGTGTTATCAAGGGTGTTGATATCGATACCAGTCATTTCAAAGGTAATCATCCACCGGCTGCGTCAATTGACGCTTGCTTGAGTGATGACGAAATGCCGAGTGACGACACAGTGTGGACGACGATTTTAGAAGCGGTAAGCCTCGAGCAAGATAGCCAGCATCTCCATGACATTAGTAATGCCGGTTCGTATACTCACGTCCGCCTTAATATTTATCCAGATGGCGGGATTGCTAGATTGCGAGTTTATGGCGAACCCCAATGTAATTGGGATGCCTATGACGCAGATGAAATAATTGATCTTGTAGCACTCGAAAACGGTGGTCGTGCTATTGCCTGTAGTAATCAGGCTTTCGGCTCTAACATGATGAGCTTGGGTCTGCCAGGACGGGGCATCAATATGGGTGATGGTTGGGAGACCGCGCGTCGCCGGGAACCCGGAAACGAATGGGTCATACTGGAATTGGGTCACCCTGGTGTTATCAATGCAATCGATTTAGATACGGCACACTACAAAGGTAATTTTCCTGATCGTGCTTCAATTCAAGCGAGCTACATGCGAGCCGGAACGGATGAGTCTATGGTCACTCAGAGCATATTTTGGAAAGATTTACTGCCAGAACAAAAGCTCGAAATGGATTCAATTTGCCATTTCGAATCCGAGCTGAAAGACCTAGGCACCATTACTCACGTAAGGGTCAATATCATTCCTGACGGCGGTTTAAGCCGGGTCCGTCTATACGGCAAACTCTCAAAATAGAGAAGAAATAAAGAGAATCTAATGATCAATCTTAATGTGAAACTTGAGCCACTAACACAGGAAGCTTTCGAGCCTTTTGGGGACGTGATTGAAATTGATGGCGCAAAGCATTTTTCGATCAATTGTGGCACGATCGAACGCTATCATGATTTGGCGAACCTCGATATTGATACTGATCATGGTGGCAGAGCGATAGTCAGCATCATGTCCTGCAATGAAACCAGTAAACTGCCCTATCAGGTCAAGGTAGTTGAAAGGCATCCCGAAGGCAGCCAAGCTTTTTTTCCACTAGACCCAGTCCCAATGATCGTATTTGTTGCGCCTGCCGGTGATCATCCCGAACCGAAAGACTTCCGCGGATTTATCTCCAATGGGCGGCAAGGTGTTAACTACCGTATGGGTACCTGGCATATGCCTCTAATATCCGAGCGCATTGGTCAATGTTATCTAATAGTTGACCGCGCGGGGCCGGGACAGAATTGCGATGAATTACATTTTGTTGATCATATCGTCACGATTTCTGATTAGGGGCTGTTAACACACTATCGAAATATTTGGTTGGCCCCAACGATGGTCGCTAATGACATGCCATTGGCGACCAATTAGGAGGGGCTTAATATTTGTCTAATTACCCGCTCAATTTCACACCCGATTACAGACCTCATTTCTTTATCTACCTAAACCTTCAACGCTACGTTTTATCGACTATAGATTAAAACGATAGGTGACAGGTTCTTGTCTGCTATTCCTCCATAGACGTGTCAAAAAAATGCCTATCTGGGTTATAAATATATTAAGTACCTGATATCAATCAATAAATAAATTTGGCACGACTTTTGTATCGATGTAAATATCTAGCTATTACAAACACTATTCAGGGGAAAATAAGTGGCAGTTAAAGAAGTTGATGCAGTAGAAGGGACGGGCACCAATAAGAAGAAAATAATTTTATTGATCGTCGTCGCCTTGATGCTTATTGGTGGTGCGGTCGGCGGCACCTTAATGGTATTGGGTGGTGGTAATGAGGCCGAAGAACCCCAGGAAGGTATAGTTGAAGCGGTCGTCAAAGGCGACCCATTCTATGTCGATCTTAAACCAGCCTTTACCGTTAATCTTGACCCGGACGATGCGGTTCATTTTCTACAAGTTTCGATGCAAGTACTAACTTTTAATGCCGATGTTGCTGCTGAGATAGAAAAACACAAACCATTGATCAGGAACAATCTAGTCATGCTGTTTGGTAATCAGAAGTCAGTTGATTTACGCACACCCAAGGGTAAAGAAAATCTACAAAAAGGCGCGCTCGGTATTGTGCAATCAGTCATCAATAAATTTGGTTCAGGCGGCGAAGTGGATAATGTCTTCTTCACTACCTTTGTCATGCAATAGGAGCGTGTTGTGAGTACCGATATTCTCAGTCAGGATGAAGTTGATGCATTACTTGGAGGCGTTGACGATGGTGCGGTTGATACCTCGTCTGACGAGGACTGGAATGATGGTGAAGTGCGCTCATTTGATTTTAATAATCAAGAGCGAATTATCACAGGAAGGCTCCCAACACTCGAAATGATTAACGAGCGATTCGTCCGTAATGCTCGTGTAAGTTTTTTTGCTATGTTGCGTAAGACGCCAGAAATATCAGTCAAAGGAATTCAGATGATTAAATTCTCTGAATATATTAATACGCTCTTAGTACCAACTAGTTTGAGTCTATTCAAAATGGACCCGCTAAAAGGTATCGGCGTAATTATGATGGATCCAAAACTAGTTTTTATGCTGGTCGACAATTTCTTTGGTGGTGATGGCAGTATTCACGCCAAGATAGAGGGGCGTGAATTCACCCATACCGAGCTACGAGTCATCGAAAAAGTCGTACACATGTGTTTCGATGACTTGGTAAAGGCTTGGAAGCCGGTCATGACTGTAGATTATACCTATCACAATCACGAGGTTAATCCTCATATGACAAACATTGTCAGCCCAACAGAAGTGATTGTTGTTTCAAGCTTTCATATAGAGCTAGAAGGTGGCGGCGGCGATATTAATATTGTTTATCCCTATTCGATGATGGAACCTATTCGCGCGATACTGGATGCGGGTGTGCAAAGTGACCGAGGTGATGTTGACGAGCGGTGGGCCGTACTATTAAAGGAAGAGCTACTTCACGCCAAGGTTTCGATACAGGCAATATTTTCCCAAAAAACCTTAAAAATATCCGATCTTCTTAACTTTAAAGCTGGCGACATCATTCCCATAGAAATGCCCGATCAAGTGATGTTGTTGGCCGAAAGCATGCCGATTATGCGTGGTCAATATGGTGCCCACCAGGGCAATGCCGCAGTTAAGATTGAAAACATAATAGAAATTTATGACCCAAAGCATTCAGGCGTTAAAAATTCAATCGTATTGAGCGATCAGCAACTATCTGGTAAGAACAAAAAATAGTGGTTTTAAATGACCCCTATGCGAAACCTGACTTAACGTTAACACTAATTATTTGGAGAAACTAATGAGCGACGAAACTGGTGAAGCAGTCGATCAAAATGCAATGGCAGATGGGCCGGCTGGTGCGATGAACCAACAAGGAAAAGCAGGCTCGGCATCTGACGTTTTCGAACAGGTGAAGGCTACCCCGATTAGCGCATCAGCCGAGTTGGGTGGAGATGTCAAATTGGATGTCATATTGGATATACCGGTCACCATAGCAATGGAGATAGGGCGTACCCAGCTGAGTATTCGAGACTTGTTGCAGCTTAACCAAGGTTCGGTAGTCGAACTAGATCGATTCGCTGGCGAGCCGATGGACGTACTCGTAAACGGAACGCTCGTGGCGCATGGTGAAGTGGTCGTGGTTAATGAAAAATTTGGTATTCGGTTAACCGATGTCATTAGCCCCGCCGACCGAATTAAAAATTTACGATAAGGTAGATATCTTAACTACAATGAAAATGCTATTTCTCACCTTATGGTTACTGCCCGCGTCATTATTCGCACAGCAAAGCAGTACCGCAAAAAGTGCGACTGCGACCATCGATCCGATGTCTTCGTCTTATCTACTCAAGTTAACGGGTGGATTGATACTGGTTGTTGCCGTTATCTTCGTACTGGCCTGGCTAGTCAAAAAAATGAACTTAACGCCACAGAGTCAAAGCGGATTGATCAAAGTAGTCGCTGGGCTGAATTTGGGTGCGCGGGAAAGAGTAGTATTACTTGAAGTCGGAGGTGAACAAATTTTAGTAGGGCTTTGCTCTGGCCGAATGGATAAATTACATACCCTGACAACGCCAGTGGATACCGACTCAATGGCAGTTGCTTCAACTCAAACAGTGCAAAGCAAGTTTGCCCAATTACTCGCTGGTGTTGGAAAAAAATGAAGTTACTTCTGATCTCACTAGGTTTATTTTTAATACCAGAGGCCTATGCCCAGTCAACGGGTATTCCCGCCATATCGGTAGACGGTGGAGCTGGTGATGGCGCCACTTATTCCGTAACACTCGAAATTCTAGCGTTAATGACGCTACTCACACTGTTGCCAGCCATCTTACTGATGATGACGTCATTCACCCGAATTATCATAGTCCTGTCGATTCTGCGTCAGGCTTTAGGTACTGCGCAAACGCCTTCGAATCAAATTGTACTCGGCCTATCGTTGTTTCTGACTCTCTTTATCATGTCCCCAGTGTTAGATCAGGTGAATGACATTGCGATCCAACCTTATATGGAAGGTAATCTTTCAGCCATTGATGCGATTAGAGAAGCCACTGGGCCGTTTAAAACCTTCATGCTGGCACAAACCCGCGAAGATGATATTCGTATGTTTGCTGATATTGCCGGTGTTACCGAAATCCAATCGCCAGAAGACACGCCGCTTACATTGTTAATGCCAGCCTTCGTCACCAGTGAATTGAAGACTGCGTTTCAAATTGGCTTTCTGGTTTTCATTCCATTTGTAGTGATTGATCTTGTTGTCGCAAGCGTACTCATGTCGATGGGTATGATGATGCTGTCACCGATGATTATTTCTCTACCCTTTAAACTAATGTTATTTGTATTAATCGATGGTTGGTCACTCATAATGGGAACATTGGCTTCGAGTTTTCTGGTGGCGACCTAATTATGTCACCCGATACCGTCATCGACTTATCACAAAAAACGCTGTATCTCATCGCGTTGATTGCAGCCCCGATGTTGCTATCTGCATTAGCCATTGGTTTGCTCATTGGTATGTTTCAAGCGGCCACTTCAATCAACGAACAAACCCTGAGTTTTATTCCAAAACTGATGGTGTTATTGCTGTCTATCTTAATTGCGGGACCCTGGATGCTGAGTTTATTAATTAATTTTACTCGCCAACTCTATCTCGATATTCCCGGTTTGATAGGTTAGATAAATGGATGTCGGGTTCGCACAGGCCACTGCTTTTGTCGGTTCTCTTATGTGGCCGTTTATGCGCATTGGCGCCATGATAATGGCAATGCCTATTCTAGGCACGCGAATGGTGCCAACTCGTATTAAAATAATCACAACCTTTGTGATTTCAATTGTTGTTTTACCCTTATTACCGCCAGTGCCAGAAGTCGAAGCTTTGTCTTTACCTGGCTTGTATATTTCTGTTCAGCAAATCCTCATCGGTTTCGCCATGGGGTTTACTTTACAGCTTGTCTTTGGTGCCTTAATGATCGCTGGTGAAGTTATCGCGATGAGTATGGGGCTGGGCTTTGCGTCTATGATTGATCCTAATAACGGCGTCAGTGTGCCGGTAATCGCACAACTATTAGTCATTGTGGGGACTCTGTTATTTTTAGCACTGGGTGGTCACTTGATGCTCATTCAACTAGTGGTTAACAGCTTTCAATCGTTGCCAATCGCACCCACCGGTATCGAGCGAGAAAGTTTCTGGGCTATCGCAAGCTGGGGTAGCCAAATGTTTATTGGCGCAATCTGGGTTGCAATCCCTGCCATAGTTTCGATGTTAGTGGTGACACTTGCTTTGGGTGTTATGACCCGTGCAGCACCTCAATTGAATATATTTTCAGTGGGTTTCCCAATCACTATGTTTCTTGGGTTCATTATCATAATGTTAATTCTACCCGGAATTTTGCCACGCTTTAATCAGATGATGCTAGAAGCGATGCAACTATCACAAAGCATCGCGGGTTTGTGACATGGCTGAAGAAAGTGAAAGCGGTCAAGAAAAAACAGAAGACCCAACCCAGAAAAAGTTAGCTGATGCCAAGAAAAAAGGTCAGGTTCCTCGATCCAAAGACCTCAACAGCATGACAATCATGGTGATTGGATCGGCGAGTCTAATGATGCTCGGTTCTTACATGATCGGCAGCATATCAATGATGATGGATAAAGCACTTAGACTATCTCGAGCTGAAATTTTTGATACCAAAAGCGTCTTCGCCAGATTCGAAACGACCCTGTTTGATGCGTTAGCTGGTATCAGCCCGTTTTTATTCCTCATGATCGTCGTAGCACTACTTACCCCAATGGCACTCGGAGGTTGGGCATTTAGTGCAAGTGCATTGGCGTTTAAAGGGGAGAGGATTAGCCCTCTGAGTGGTTTTAAACGCATGTTTGGTCCCAAAGGATTAATGGAGTTGGTGAAGGCACTGTTGAAGCTTGTGTTCGTGTCGTCAGTTGCGATCATCTTTCTGTGGACCAAAAAAAATGAGTTTTTGGGTTTAGGCTCGTTGCCATTGACGGCTGCACTGCAGCACGGTGCCTGGCTTATTGGCATGTCCTTTTTGGTGGTTTCCTTAAGCCTTCTCTTCATCGCGGCTATCGATGTGCCATTTCAACTTTGGGACCACTCTAAAAAGCTCAAGATGACGCTACAAGAAGTGCGTGACGAAATGAAAGAAACCGAAGGCAAGCCTGAGGTTAAATCGAAGATACGGCAGATGCAGCAGGAAATGGCACAACGCAGAATGATGGACGCGGTGCCAGACGCCGATGTCATCATCACTAACCCAACCCATTACGCAGTTGCCTTGAAGTACAAACACGAAAGCATGGCCGCACCGGTCGTGGTCGCAATGGGCAAAGACTTAATTGCTTTTCGTATTAGAGAAATTGCACAGGAAAATGGAGTCGAAATTTTCGAGGCGCCACCATTGGCACGGGCACTGTATGCACAGAGTGAATTGAAAAAAGAGATTCCAGGACAACTATTTTTTGCGGTCGCCCAGGTGCTCGCTTTTGTGTTCCAACTGCGGACAGCCCGTCAACAGGGGCTTGTGATGCCACAACGTCCCGACCCCTATATGTCACCTGAAGAGGAAGTTTAAATATGGCTGGTGAATCAGTATTTGGCCATTTGAAAGCCATCAATGCACAAGGCTTAGCAGCGCCTATCCTCGTAGTCATGATGCTAGCAATGGTCGTTATTCCATTACCCCCGCTCGTGCTTGATATGTTGTTTACCTTCAATATCGTTTTTGCTCTCGTGGTGCTGTTGGTATCGGTATATGCCATGCGACCCCTCGACTTTACTGTTTTCCCAACTATTTTGTTGATCGCAACATTATTACGTCTGGCCTTGAATATTGCCTCGACTCGGGTTGTTTTACTCGAAGGCCATACCGGTAGTGCTGCCGCAGGCAAAGTAATCGAAGCCTTTGGTGATTTTGTTATTGGAGGTAATTATGCAGTTGGTCTGGTCGTGTTCGCCATTTTGGTCATCATCAATTTTGTCGTGGTCACAAAAGGCGCGGGGCGTGTCTCTGAAGTAAGTGCACGTTTCACACTGGACGCGATGCCAGGCAAGCAAATGGCGATTGATGCCGATTTAAACGCAGGACTGTGTAGTCAAGATGAAGCTCGTCTTCGCCGAAGCGAAGTATCACAGGAAGCCGATTTTTATGGCTCGATGGATGGAGCTAGTAAATTTGTTCGTGGTGATGCCATAGCCGGAATTTTGATTCTATTTATCAATATAATTGGTGGTTTGCTGATTGGTATCTTCCAGCATGACTTGGCTGCTGGTGTCGCAATGAAAAATTACACACTGCTAACGATTGGTGATGGATTGGTCGCACAAATTCCATCGCTAGTGCTATCAACCGCAACTGCGATTATCGTTACCCGCGTATCGACTGCAGAATCGATGTCGAGTCAGGTATTCAGCCAAATGTTTAGTGACCCCAGGGCCTTAGTCGTATCGGCCATCATTATGGGCTTGATCGGCGTGATTCCAGGTATGCCTAATGTCGCATTTTTGACCATTGCGGTAATGTCAGGTGGCTTGGCTTACGTACTACACCAAAAACAACAGCAAGTAGAGGTGGTCGAAACTGCACCAGTTGAAGTCGAGCCCAGGCCCGAACAAAAAGATCTGAGCTGGGACGATGTACATACTGCCGACATCATTGGATTGGAAGTCGGCTATGGGCTGATCCCTTTAGTGGATGAGAGACAAGGTGGTGAGCTGATGATCCGAATCAAAGGCGTGCGTAAAAAACTGTCTCAGGAATTGGGTTTTTTGATTCAACCGGTTCATATAAGAGATAACCTGGATCTTGCACCCAATACCTACCGACTCAGCCTATTAGGCGTTCCTATGGGGGAGGCTAACATTCTGCCTGGTCGTGACATGGCCATTAATCCTGGCACTGTTTATGGCGAACTAATGGGCACGCCGACTAAAGACCCGGCCTTTGGGTTAGAAGCGGTATGGATCGATCCAGCGCAGCGTGATCATGCACAGACCCTGGGTTATACGGTAGTGGATACCGCGACTGTCATTGCGACCCACTTGAGCCAATTGTTACAGGACAACGCGCACGAGTTGATCGGCCACGAGGAAGTACAGGAATTAATCGACGTACTTAAACGCAGCGCTCCCAAGTTAGTGGATGGCCTCACGCCGAAAATTTTGGAACTAGGTGTAATTGTTAAGGTGTTGCAAAACTTACTGCAGGAACGCATTCCGATTCGAGACCTACGCACAATCGCCGAAACATTGGCAGAGCAGGGCACTCGTAGTCAAGATGCTGTCATTTTGACGGCCCATGTTCGCATTAGTCTGGGGCGTTTAATCGTTCAGAATATCTATGGAATGGCGACAGAGCTACCGATTATGACCCTTCATCCAAGTTTGGAACAGATATTGCTACAGTCTGTACAAGGACAGGATGGTACTGTCATGGCTTTTGAACCAGGAATGACTCAAATGATACACAGCTCATTACGCGAAGCGACCGAAAACCAGATGGCAAAAGGTGAACCTGCAGTCCTGCTATTGTCGCAGAGCCTAAGATCCTTTCTAGCGCGTATGGTAAGACATGCGATCCCGGAGCTACATGTCTTGAGCTATGACGAAGTTCCAGACGACAAACAATTAAAAGTGATCGCCAGTATTGGCGCGCCACAAACAGGTTTAAATGGCTAGTTTAAAGAGACGGCTGTAGGTGAGGATGAATTATGAAAATTAAACGAACATTTGCCCCAACCATGCGAGAAGCACTATCGCTCGTCAAACAGGAGCAAGGTGCTGATGCCGTAATACTGGGTAATAAAAAAGTACCCGGTGGCGTCGAAATTATTTCGGCGATCGATTACGACGAAGTGGCTGTTAATGGCAGACAAGCGAACAATGCATATTCTAATGTTTCTGAGTTACGCCCTACGGGCAGCGAATCCGCAGCGAATAAACCGCTAGAATACAGACAAACCAATAATGACTTGGCCTCAGATACCTGGGTTGGGTCTCTCGTTACTGATCAACAAAATGGTCGGCGAGAACCAATATTGGGGCCGGTAGGTGGGATCCATAAGAAAAAAGTCGTATCACCCGCTAGGCAACCAGCTTGGTTAGAGAAAGCTTTCGAACAGGCTGAAAAAATGCCAGGATCCAAACAAAGCAATCCGAATGAGCCGCGGGACCTTCGGCCACAGCATGATGAGGCACGTGTTGGCGTCAAGCCAGCACCGATTGTTATCACTGAACCAGCGCCGGCAATGCAACCATTAGCTGCACGACCTAAAAAACCTATCAGTGAGAATAAAGGTCAAAAAACACAACGCAATACTAATGTTCCACCGATGCCAAAAACACCTGTAACAACAAAAGTGAATGCTAGTGAGCCAATGATCGACGAAGTACGAACAGAGTTAAAAGGTTTGCGTGATCTAATGCAAGGTCAGTTGTCCGTGTTGCAGTGGGATCAATTTGCGAAGCGGCATCCAGTTCGCACCGTATTGTTAAACTTAATGTCTGATCTAGGGTTGGGTTCTGATATTTGTGCAATTATCATTTCGCACCTCGACGATCTAAACCAAGATCCACATAAAGTTTGGCAGAAGGCACTGGGAATATTGGCCAAGTGTTTGCCAGTCAACAGAACTGATATCTTAGCCGACGGTGGCCGCATTGCATTAGTTGGGTCTACTGGTGTGGGTAAAACCACAACGATAGCCAAGCTAGCCGCGCGTTTTTCACACATTCATGGCAAACGATCAGTCGCTATGATCAGCACTGATCATTTCAGAATAGGGGCTCAGGAACAATTGCAGCATTACGCAAGGCTGCTTCAATTGCCGTTGCTGACCGCCAGTACTAGTGAAGAATTAAGTGATCGACTCGATATGCTCGCTGATAAGAAGCTCGTGTTAATCGACACCGCAGGTATGAGTCAACACGACTTACGATTGAGTGAACGTTTCCATCGCTTACAAGATAGCGCTCCGCAGGTTAAGCCTTATTTGGTGCTATCAGCGAATACACAGTTGGCGGCAATCGATCAAACTATTAAATGTTTTAGCAAAGTTAAGTTAGCAGGCGCTATCGTCACCAAACTGGACGAGGCCGCTAGTCTTGGTGGTGTGATAACAGCCTCTATACGGCACCAATTACCGCTCACCTATTGTGGCACGGGGCAACGTGTCCCTGAAGATATCGAATCGGCAAAATCGCATCGAATAATTAGTAAAGCTGTAGCGCTGATGCAAAGCTATAGTGAGGCTGAGGATCAAGAAGCATTGGCCGTTCGCTTTAATACCATAGTAAATCAAAGCGCTAATAGCGACATAAACAAGAGACTGGCAGAGGCAGGACTATAATGGATCAAGCTCAAGGTATTAGACTAATGAATGCCTCAAAACCTGTCCGAGTCATGGCCGTTACCAGTGGCAAAGGTGGTGTCGGCAAGAGCAATATAACTGTTAATCTTGCAGTTGCTATGGCCCAAAGTGGCGAAAACGTTATTGTTATGGATGCCGATCTGGGGTTAGCAAATATTGACGTATTACTAGGGCTCAGTCCGAAGCTTAATTTGTCTCATGTAATACAAGGCGTATGCACCCTAGAAGATATTATTATTGATGGTCCCAGTGGCATCAAGATTATTCCGGCGTCGTCTGGCAGCGCATCAATGTCTGACCTAACGCCAGCTGAAAACGCAGGTGTGATTCGATCTTTCTCCGAATTAACTCAGCCGATCGATACGCTATTGATCGATACCGCTGCCGGGTTATCAGATAGTGTGGTTAGTTACCTGCGAGCTGCACGTGAAGTGATTGTCGTCGTCTGTGACGAACCTGCCTCGATAACGGACGCGTATGCCATGATAAAAGTCATGAATCGTGACTTTGGTGTACAACGATTTCACATTTTATCTAATCAAGCGAATAGCATTCAGCAAGGACGTGAGCTATATATGAAGTTATTTAGAGTGTCAGAAAAGTATCTCGACGTTACGCTCGACTTTTTAGGCACGGTTCCTTACGACGATTATTTGAAAAAGGCAGTTCAAAAACAAAAGTGTGTGATCCAGATGTATCCAAGAAGCCCCTCAGCTCTGGCCTTCCGGCAGATAGCGAAGAAGGCGTTGCAATGGCCGACACCGAAGACTATGGAGGGTCATTTGGAGTTTTTTATCGAGAGACTGATCAGCTACAGTACTCAGGGAAATCGTCCATGAATGGTCACGCCATGTACGCAGAGGTGGCTCAGCTAAACGAGTCAGACTCAATTATTCGTCATGCGACATTAGTTAAGCGCATTGCTTTTCATCTATTGAACCGGCTCCCTCCGACGGTGCAAGTCGATGACTTGATCCAATCGGGTATGGTTGGTCTACTAGAGGCCGCGAGTAACTTCGATTCGAAAAAGGGTGCAAGTTTTGAAACATTCGCTGGTATTCGAATTCGGGGTGCGATGATTGATGAAATCAGGAAATCTGACTGGACACCTCGTTCCGTACATCGGAAGTTTAGAGCGGTTACTGAAGCGATCCGAAAGATCGAAAACGAGACAGGTGAAGATGCCAATGACTCAGATGTCGCCTCACTACTCGGTTTGTCGCTGAGCGATTACCATCAGATATTAATTGACTCCTCGTCAGCCAGAATTCACAGTATCGAATCGCTGGAAGAAAGCGCGAGTGATGCAGTGATGCCTAATTCAAGCGAAAGCACACCAGAAGAATCTTTTGCGCAATTGGAATATCAAAAGCAACTCGTCAAGGGCATCAGAAAGTTGCCTGAAAAAGAGCAACTTGTTATGTCTATGTATTATGACGATGAAATGAACTTTCGAGAAATTGGTGAAGTACTTGATGTTACAGAATCCAGAATTTGTCAACTTCATGGACAGGCCTTACTTAGGATTAAAGCCAAAATGACCGAATGGCAAGTGGGTCAATAAAAACTATATCGATAGATTTACCCTGAAACCTTCGGGAAAAAGTATTGGCTTCAATTTAAGTTTTAAACTTGGGTCCAGAATTTCAAATTCAAGCCAGACTCGCTCGAATTAAAATTTGAATATGAACTGCCCTTAACAACATGATTATCTGCCGATAACCAAATTAAACTTGGCATAGCTATTTATTCATCGATGCAATCGCGGAGGTTTAATTGCATGGATAAAGATTTAAAAATCCTCATCGTGGACGACTTTTCGGCCATGCGACGTATTATTAAAAATCTATTACGTGATCTTGGATTCAACAATACATCTGAGGCTGATGATGGCCAAACAGCTCTGCCTATGCTGAAAACTGGTAAATTTGAGTTTCTGGTAACAGATTGGAATATGCCCGGTATGGATGGATTAACTTTGCTTAAACTAGTCAGAGCCGACCCAGGACTTTGTAACATTCCCGTATTAATGGTAACCGTAGAGGCCAAAAGGACCCAGATCGTGATCGCAGCTGAAGCCGGTGTGAATGGCTATGTCGTTAAGCCTTTCACGGCAATCACGCTAAAAGAAAAAATTGAAAAAATCTTTGCGCATCCCGAAAATAAGTAGCGAAGATAAACCAGAAGTAGCAGACCCCAGTTAGTTGACTGTGGCCTATATGACACGGCTGCGATCACGGGCAAAGCGCTTGGTTCTATAGATGAAGGTAAGATTAGTGACATTGTTGGTGATCTAACAACTCCGCGCGGATCCGCGTTGTATCAAGAGTGAGGCATGTTAACCCGTGACAATCACGCCTCCATCCGCACCTTGGAGATGAGATGCTGCACCTCAGTTAGCTAGAGGGGCTGTCGATCAGCCTTTTTAACAACGGGTTAAATTAGGGTGGCTTGAACGTGCCTTATTAGCGGAAGTTGCCATAGAAGACGTCATACCGGAACAGGAGCAGGTAACGACACTAGTTGATATAAATGAGGTCGATGCATTAGATATTTTTGAGGTTATGGGGCGTTCTTCTGTGGAGGCCGAATCTGGTCCCGAAGTGGATTTAAATTCATATCCAAAAAGGCCATCTAATCAGTTTGGTATCAGCCAGCTCCCCATCAATGCCATTGATAGAAATGAATGCGGTGGTGCGGTGGACAGATGAATTAACCCAGTTACCACAATCACCCGATTGAGTCTTGGGAATATTAAAACATGAGGCACTAACCTTCGGGTACTGGATAGTTCAAAAGTGCTTGGAATTCCTGCTATAACAGGGCAAACGCCAGGCCAATTTCTAGTATTGTCAGACAACACATTGGCTATGCCCTGTGATATTTTAGAGAGCGTGGTGGCATTAGAATATGACGACATACAATTGAATCAGAGTCAGGCAACACGCTCATGCTCGGCTCTATCCGAAAAAACTCGCCTTTTTGCTTAGACCGTCTGGCATATTCGACTCGTTAAATATAACGGGTGATCTATGATCTATCGCTAATAGAAATATTTATTTTGTAAAAATAGCTTAATATTTCGTTGCTGCGGTCGATTACTTTTTACATACACATCTAGAGATGTATAGGTAGAAATGACTGATCCCTTAATTAATGTCGTGACAAAACCGCCTATGGTGCAGGATGCGCTTAAAAAATCTGAGCGTAATAAATCTAAAATGCCACCCGTTAAAAAGAACAAGCCGGATAAAAAAGATCCAAAACGTATTATTGATACCTATGCATAATTTATGCATAGCCTATAAACAATGTATCGTAAGGGTTCATTCGGGTAGCATTCATAAGCTGTCCATGAAGTCTTTGTGTTTACCAGATAATCTATAAGCAAAGCTGAGTATCTCAGCAATGACAACATAGAGTGCTTCGGGGATGTGATCGCCCAAATCGAGTTGAGCTAGTAATAGGGACAGCTCTTCGTCTTCATGCACAGGAATATTAGCTTGATTAGCCAATGTTAATATTTCATCAGCTAGCTCATGGTGGCCTGTGGCAGTTACCACCGGCGCATCTTTGCCATCATATTCAAGGGCGATTGCAAATTTTTGGGGCATCGTTATACCTCTATATCGAGTAAGGAATCGGGTACTGGGCTAAATGCATTGTCACTTTCTTGCGGTGGTTGTCCCAAGTAACAAAAGAAAGATCCAAGAGTGAAACCTGATTTAGCAAGCTGCCGTTTAAAGTCAGGTAATGCATCATGAATCTTATTTTTAGTGCTCTCTTCGACTGCCCAAAAACTGCTCGATAAGGTATCGCCATCCAACAAAATATGAGTAGAAATCAAACCGAGTGAACCAAACTCGAAGCTTAACCGAATTTCCCAACCCTGATTTTCAGTACTCGCCTCTTTGCTTTTTTGACGAATCCTTAATTGCAACGACTTCACCGTTTGCTCCTCCATATATGGAATATTCAAATTGAACGCGATCGGTTGTTGAAGCTCCTGCTGCAATCGAAGAGTAGTTTGTTGAAACAATTGTTGGTTGAGTGATTGCTCTGTCGATCTAATGGCGTCGCGAAATTGCGTCAATAATGCTTCGTCGTTATTAATGCTCGCTTTTTTCAGTAGCCTGACTTCGGTGTTTGCTCGTTCCTGATTGGTCTTTAAGAACGATTGAATTAATTGGTGGAGACCTTGTTCGGTTTGGGGTAGCTGACGCAATACAGAAAGAGGGTTCAAGTTCGAAAAGCCTTTCTCAGCCTTAGAGCCCAAGGTACTGTGGGTTGCAAGTTCAACCAACTTTTGAATGGTGCGCTGATTTAATGAAGTAACTGTTGGTAATGAGCGTATCAATAACTCAAGTCCGGATGCCAATGTAGGGATTATATTGTTTGGCAAAGCGTTGCGCCGGTTGGCGGTCGAACTATCGGTGTTGAGAAAATGGTGACTACTGTTTGTCGAAGAGATTGCAGGAGTTTGTTCAGTATTGACTCTTAGAACTGATTGCACTAGCTGCAACAGTGGTCGCAATTGATTATTAACTGAAGACTGAGGACGAGCCGAAACTAACTGAGCGAGAGCGGATCTTAATACCTGTTGGTGATCGACTTGCTTTATCTCAATTGTTGCAGATGCATGACGGTGAATAATGTTGATTAACTGTCCTGCCTTCAGTTGAGGTTGCAACGGTATTGACGTTTGTGTTGAACCTAATTGTAACAAGGTATTATTGCCTTTGTGACTGACTACGGTGGCCGCAGTAGGACGATTCGCTGGCAGTAGCGCTAATAATTTTAAAAATTTATTAGCTGCCAACAAAGTCACTTGATCCTGTGAAGGAGTCACCTTCAAAACGGTTTTTTTCCCGTCACTATCCAATCGTATCTGAACAGTATCGCCTGCCTTTAGTTTAAGTGCGTTGCTACTTGTGATTTCCCCCAAACGAGTTGAAAGAGTTGCCTGACCATTGGTGACACTGACTACACGTGCTGGAACTGAACCTAGTTGCTGTAAACGATTAAGTATATTAACCGGTGCATCAGCTATATTGCTTTTTGAGGGTACAGTGGACGGTAAGTGTGAAATTTCCATGATGGCAATATTTATCCACTGTGGCTAAAGGTCTACCGCACTTAGTTCGAGAAATCGGAAAGAAGCGCCTGCTTTGTTTTGTGGCGAAAGGGTATACGCTAAATAATTGCTGCCACTCAGGCTGTATCGGCCATGTTGGCTGGATCTATAGTTTATTTCTAGGGGAGGTAATGTGCTGGCTACAAAAAGTGACAATAAACTGTCGAATTCAATGAATTAAGAAAGACCTATCTGTTATCTATTTGATTTAATTGGAATTAATTATTGGCATGTAATTCGCATAAAGGTTTAGGAACGATGTGTATTTAGGATGATTTATAGTGGCACAACCTACAACCTTATATAATGCTGGACAAAGCGGAGCTCAAGTCATAGCGCTAAACCCGCGACGCTCAGAGAACGTAATTAGTAGCAGGCGGCATATCCGATTATTGGAATTGTCCGATTTGCTGTCCCGAAATATTGAACTTGAAAAAATAATCGAGGTTTTTTCAAACGAAATTGGAAAGGACGTCCCTCATGTTGGTTATCATTATGATTGTAGTGATGTAGGCACCACATTTTCTCAAGGTGACCAAGCCGAATATAGCGCGACTTATCGACTGAGTGCCCAAAGCAAATCGATTGGTGAATTGTCCTTCTTTCGTCACCGGAGCTTTTCAAGTGAAGAGATTTGTGATCTGGAAGATTTGTTATGCGCTCTAGTCTACCCTATAAAGCACGCCGTAATGTATCAAGTGGCGCAGAAATTTGCCTATAACGACGCATTAACGGGACTCAATAATAGAACCTCGATGGAGAAATGTCTCCCGCGAGAAATAGACCTAGCCCAACGTCATCAACAATCGATGGCAATATTAGTGATGGATTTGGATGGGTTTAAACAGATTAATGATGGTTACGGGCACTATACTGGCGACCGCGTATTGCGAGAAGTCGGCAAAGTTATTCTCAATGCGGTTCGTAATACAGATTTACTCTATCGTTATGGTGGTGATGAATTTGTTGGTGGACTGGTTCATACAGATATAGAGGGCGCAATGGATGTTAGCGAACGCATACGATCAGGCGTAGAAAATCTGTCCACGCTGACTGACCTTCCTTCCAGTGGAATAAAAATTAGTATTGGTCTCACCATGGTGAAATTTTCCGACGGTTTTGAACAGGCTTTTATGCGTGCAGATAAAGCACTTTATTCTGCCAAGTTAACTGGTAAAAACCAGATAGTGGCCCTCTAAGAGTAACGGGCTAGGTAACCTTGTTAAATATTCCGTTCTGTTTCCAAAAATGTAATCAAATTAGCCTACAGGCAATAGATTCATACTAAATCGCCATTAAGGCTTAAAATGACAGTTAATACCAATTCTTCTAATGACGGACAAAAAGTAACCATTTCGGTTATAGGTAAATTGGATTTTCAGCTCTATAGTACTTTTAGATACGCCTACTCAGACACAAACGGATCTAGTGCGGAGTATATTGTGGATTTTTCAATGCCAGACTAGCTCGATAGTTCAACTCTTAGGGTTGCGTCAACACGCTGGTGGTGAATCACCTGATATTACTATTTCACATGCTTCGAGGGACGTGGAAACGGCATAAGATGTCGGCAATTTTGAACAATTATTTAAAACCTAGAGAATGGTCATTTTGAGAGAATACGCACAAAAATATGAGAATTCCAGCGAATAACTATTGATAGTGTATTGAGCTTTATTATGAAAGGGGAATTTGCAGATCCTTGAGGAGTGTAATAAACCTGAGCAGCAAGGCTATTTTATTTACGTCAACAGAAGCTCTCGAATAAAATCTACTTAAATCGAATAGTGGCTAATGACATAGTCATTCACCATAGACATAAATTCATTCGCAATATTGTCACCTTTTAAGGTAACTGTTTTTTTACCATCCTCATAAACGGGCGCAACAGGTTGTTCGCCAGTGCCAGGTAAACTAATGCCGATATTGGCATGCTTGCTTTCACCAGGACCATTCACCACACAGCCCATAACGGCGATATTCATTGACTCTACACCGGGATATTTATGCTTCCACTCTGGCATAGAAGTATCCAATTGCTGCTGGATTTTCTCTGCTAATACCTGAAAGTACTCGCTCGTGGTTCGACCACAACCCGGGCAAGCGACTACGGTGGGTGTAAATGCGCGTAAACTGAGCGCCTGTAGAATTTTTTGTGCTACTTTAACTTCACGGTCACGCGACGCGCCAGGTTCAGGTGTTAGCGAGACCCTAATCGTGTCGCCAATGCCTTGATTCAATAAAATTGCCAATGCAGCAGTCGAGGCAACAATGCCCTGATCGCCCATGCCAGCTTCGGTGAGTCCAAGGTGAAGTGCATAATTCGACTGTTGCGCCAAAGATTGATACACCGACACTAAATCTTGAACATGACTCATTTTGCAGCTAATAACAATTTTGTCTTCAGCCATACCAATATCAGTCGCCATCTTCGCACTATTAAGTGCCGACTCAATCACTGCCTGACGGTTGATCGCCGCTAATGCCAAGGGATCGGCAAGGTTAGCATTTCGAGTGAGTAGGTTAGCCAATAACTGTTGATCAAGGCTACCCCAATTAACCCCAATGCGAACCGGTTTGTCGTGCCTACAAGCCACTTCAATCATGTCAGTGAATTGTGTATCACGCCTTTTTCCATGGCCTACATTGCCAGGATTTATTCGATACTTGGCTAAAGAGCTCGCACAGGCGTTGTGCTTTTTAAGTAGTTTATGACCGTTGTAATGAAAATCACCGATGATAGGCACTTCATAACCATCGCTCAGCAAACGCTCAACGATATGCGGAACAGCAGCAGCAGACACATCATTGTTGACGGTGATACGCACCATCTCGGAGCCACTGTCGGCCAGCAGTTTTATTTGTTCAACAGTTGAGTCGATATTCGCGGTGTCGGTATTAGTCATCGACTGAACGATAATAGGCGCACCATTGCCTAATTTGATGTTGCCGATCTTGACTGCCGTTGTTTTATGCCTAACCGATTGTTGCATGTGTAATGAGCCAAATTTGAATTAGGAGTAATAGTAATGAACATCTTCGTCGAGTTAAAGTGCTAAACAGATCGCTGTCCATGATATTAGACATTAATTACCGACTAAACTTCCATCAGTTTTGTTGGTTTCAAGTAATAACTACACTAGAATTCGCTAATTACTGACCATAAATCTCACCACAACAAACAACAGGAGTTATTTTGCTAAACAAAGTAACCATTTTAGCCTTCGACCTCGACGATACGCTCTGGCCTTGTATGCCAGTGATTCAACATGCTGAAGACACTTTATATGCTTGGCTAGATCAGCATTACCCGCGCATCACAGACCATCATAATCCTCAACAAATGATCGATTTACGCAAGCAGTTCACAGCAACAGACAAAAAGTATTCGGTTGATTTGTCGATGATGCGGCATGAGTTTCTAAAAAAGCTAGCGACCGACAATCAATACGATGTGAAAGAAGTCGCCGACCAGGGTTTTGATGTTTTCTATAACGCCCGTCAAGAGGTCACTTTCTATGACGATGTGTTTCCCGCACTAGAGCGTTTGAGTACAAAATATCGTCTAGGTGCGATTACCAATGGTAACGCCAATGTCGAAAAAGTGGGGCTAGGGCATTTAATAGAGCATACCGTGAGTGCAATAGATTTACAGATCGCCAAACCAGACAAACGTATATATCACGCACTTGCAGATTGTTTTGATGTACCTACAGAGCAAATACTCTATATCGGCGATCATCCTGAATACGATGTGATCGGCCCACAAGTGGCCGGTCTTCGTGCTGCATGGATTAACCGAGAAGAGCATCAGTGGCCACCGTCTTTACCACTACCAAAATACCAAATCACCAATTTATATGAATTAGAAGCGCTATTGGATAATCTTTAAGAAGCACTACCCAGGTGAGACCATTTTCACTAAGGCATTAAAGATTTTTCGGGCCAGAATGGGCTGGGCGAGGGCAGTCGGATGAATACCATCGCTTTGCATTAAGGCTGGGTCACTGGCAGCGACACCTTTTAGAAATTGGGGTAGATAATAGGTTTCGTTCTGACTCGCTACTGTTTCGTACACTGTCTGAAATCGCTGATTGTAAGCAGCCCCAAGGTTGGGTGGCATACGGACACCAATCATCATCGTTGCTATATTTTTCTCATGAGCCATCGACAACATGCGATTTAAGTTTGCCGTCGTTTGCTTGAAGTTCAAGCCTTGCAGCCCATCATTACCACCGAGCTCGACGATCAAATGTGACGGTTTGTGCCGATCCAATAAGCGCGCGAGCCGACTAACGCCACCAAAAGTTGTTTCACCACTAATACTGGCATTGATTACCCTTGTTTGTGGGAATCTAACCCCTATATTGTTACTAAATAAAGCAGGCCAGCTTTCATCTATCGCTATATTATGAGCGGCGCTTAAACTATCACCTAAAATAAGTATTTTAGTAACGGAATTCTGCGCGAAAACAGGAGTCTGAAACAGGAATAAAAAAACCAAACTGATGACTGAATTGATGAATAAGGATAAATTTTGCATTTCTCTCCACAATGTAACTAAAACCGTCAGAACGCCCGATGGTATGCTTGATATTGTGCAAGATGTATCGCTGAAGGTGAAGTACCAAGAAGCCCTTGTCATAAAAGGTGCTTCAGGTTCAGGCAAGACAACTTTGCTGGGACTTATGGCAGGACTGGATCAAATAAGTTCAGGTGACATCGAATTACTTGGGAATGCTCTCGGTGACAAGAACGAGGAACAACGATCGTTTATTCGATCGGGCAAAGTCGGTTTTGTATTTCAATCCTTCCAGTTGGTACAAGGTGCGACAGCATTACAAAACGTCATGCTACCATTAGAATTAAGAGGCGAGAATGATGCTTATGATCGTGCCCATCTAAGTTTACAGCAAGTGGGTCTCGAGCTTAAGAGAAATACCTTAATTGACCATCTATCCGGCGGTGAGCAACAACGTGTATCTATCGCTCGCGCGTTTGCAGTGCAACCCAAAATTTTATTTGCTGATGAGCCCACCGGTAATCTTGATGGAAAAACAGGGCGGCAAATAGCCGACTTGATGTTTCGTCTTCGTGACCAATCGGGGACAACATTGGTGCTTGTCACCCACGAGACTGATCTCGCAGAACGTGGTGATCGACAAATTCTGATCGACTCAGGTCGGTTGATTGAATCAGGTCAAAGTTAGTCAGATGTTAAAAATCAAGTCATCAGGGATCCAATCCTACTGGTTAATGCTGGTAGCGACAGTCGTAACGGTCAGCATCGTGACATCCAGTCAGTTGCTTACTCAGCGTATTAGCTTGTTACTAGACCGTCAGGCAAGTGAATTGCTGGCAGCCGACTTAGTGGTCGTGTCAGGCGAGCCGATTAGTACTGAATACCAACAAAAAGCAGAGAAGATTGGTTTAGAAGTATCAAATGTCGTTAGTTTTAGAACTGCAATTTTTATAGACGATAGTCCTCAATTGGTTGCCATTAAAGCTGTGGATAGTGCCTATCCATTGCGGGGACATTTAGAAATTTCGAAAGATTATGTTGGCGATAAACTTAAGGTTGATCGTGGTCCAAAGGCAGGCGAAATTTGGGTCGATCCGAAATTATCACAACTTATACCTGGTCCAGTCGCCCTTGGCAGTGCCGAATTTGAAAGCGATTGGATATTGACCTTCGAACCCGATAGAGGTGGCGGCAGTGTGTTTAACTTGTCACCACGTATTTTGATGAACGTCGATGATTTGGCATCTACGGGCTTGATTATTCCTGGCAGTAGAGCAACCTACCGATTGTTATTTGCCGGTGAACCCGATCAAATAACTCAGTTTGTCGACTGGCTTAAACCTAATTTGAAGGCGGCTGAAAAGCTCCAAGACTTAGAAAATGCTCGACCCGAAATGCGCCAAGCACTTGACCGAACGCGCCAGTTTTTTGCGTTATCAATCGTTCTTACCCTAGTCATAGCAATGGTTGCAATTGCCATTACTGCTCGGCATACCGCCAATCAGGAATCCCCCAAAGTCGCTATGCTTAGAGCATTTGGCATATCGCAGTCACGCTTAATGCGTTTCTACGCCGAACAATTAGGCAAGGTCTGGGTAATAGCGACGCTACTCGGTATAGCGATTGGCTGGTTCTCGCAATACCCGTTGCAATGGTTGTTGGACGGCTGGTTCGGCAAAGAGTTGCCCGTCATTACCAGCGTCATGCCCTATATTAATGCTGCGATTGTCGGCTTTATTAGCCTGGTTGGTTTCAGCTTACCATTTTTGTTTAACGCGACAGCAACGCCACCCATGCAAGTATTCCGACCCAGTCATACAAACCAATCGATACGTCGTAACCTGGTTATTGTAGCTTCCGCCATAGTGAGTGTTTTTCTAGTTTTGATCGTTCTGGTGCAAAGCTCAAAGTTGGCGATCGTAACCTTGTTGATGATCTTGGGTGTTGCCCTAATATTGCCAGCTATTTTCTACTTGATGATTAATACTCTGTTATTTACTGGCAAAAGACAGTTTTGGTTGCGTCAATATTTATTAAGCCGACTAAAAACTAAAACTCGTGGTGCTTTGGCTGTGATGTCTGGTTTTAGCCTCGCACTATTGGCTATATTATTGATTGGCATAGTTAAAGATGAGCTGCTGAACTCATGGCAAGCACAATTGCCAGACGAAATTCCCAATTATTTTCTGGTTAATTTAAGGACGGATGAAGTACCGGCTATACAACAATTTTTACAACAACGAGAGATCGAATCCTCAGAAGCCTATCCCTTAGTACGTGCACGCCTAACGCACATCAATGACGTATCAGCACAGGATATCGAATTCATCAATCCACGCGGCTCACACTTGATAAAACGTACCTTCAATGTGAGCTATGCCGATCAGTTACCAGATGAAAATGAAATTATATCAGGGCAGTGGATGGAGGCTGATAGCGATATGCCAGAATGGTCGATGGAGTCAGGGCTGGCAAATACCTTGGGTTTGAAGGTGGGCGATACATTAGGGTTCGACGTAGCAGGTGAAGTCATCGAGGCGCCCATTACCAGTATCAGAACCGTGTTATGGGAAAACTTCAAACCTAATTTTTACCTGATGTCTAATCGTCGACTGCTCGAAAATCAACCGCAAACCTGGTTGCTGGGTGCGTTGATTAAGGAAGAGAAAAAAGGCGAATTAAAACAATTGATTCAAACATTTCCATCCGTAACTTTACTCGATATAACTGAATTGATGTCACGTATTCGAGGTATCGTTAGCCGGGCGACCAGTGCTTTAGAGTTTTTCTTTTTGTTCGCAATGGCATCGGCATTTATCGTGCTGATGGCGGCTATTCAAACAGGACGACGTGAACGAGAACAAGAGTCTTCCTTATTGCGAGCATTGTCAGCCAATATCGCTCAACTTTATAAAGTTCATATTTTTGAGTTTACCTTGATGGGTGTCTTGATTGGTTTTTTTGCGGCACTCTTTGCTAGCATTGCTGGCTGGGTTATTAGCGTACAGTTTTTTGATATTGAATATCAGTTTTCATCGAACATTTGGCTTTATGGCGTACTCTCAGCGACTCTGGTGTTGACTACTGTCGGCACCTTAGCGAGCCGTAAGGTCTATCATGTCTCGCCGATGAAAACGCTTAGGTCATAATTGATAATGGTCTTTCCTGTCGCACCCATGACTACCAGTTCTGTAGATTTGACTCATTCAGCCCCAGATTCTGACTCGATGACACACAACGATGACAAACAAAACCTGATTAACCAGATCAGTAACAAGATTGCTTGGGACGATGATATCGCGCGGGCATTCGACACTGTGTTTAATATTGATCGAAAAAACAAAAGCGAGCCAAATAGCATCGATGTGGTGATGCGAGTACTCGAGATGGACTGCGATAAAAAAGTCGTGATCGCCACTTTGTTAAGTGATCCTCAAATGCCACCGTTCGACACAGGTTTTATTGAGGCGACATTTGGCAAGACCGTTGCCTTATTAACGGACGGTGTGAGTCAGCTCAATAATCTGCGGAGCTTGAACCAGACTAAACAAAAGACACCTGAACAGGCCGAGAAATTACGTCGGTTGTTGATGGCAATCATCAGCGATGTCCGAGTCATGGTGATCAAACTCTGCTATCGAGTTGAACGTCTAACACTGCTAAAACATCGAGACTATGAAGAGCGACGAACAATCGCTCAGGAAACCATCGATATATTCGCACCACTCGCCAATCGGCTCGGTATGGGTTTAATCAAATGGGAGATGGAAGACCTCGCATTTAGGGCGATTGAACCGATCACCTATAAAAAAATCGCAAAATTATTGGAACAAAAGCGAAGCGAACGCGAAACGTATATCCACCAATTTTCAAGCGAGTTAGATAACCTATTAAAGCAACAAGGTATCGAGTCAAGCGTGACAGGCCGAGTCAAACACATAGTCAGTATCTGGCGAAAAATGCAGCGCAAAAATCTTGAATTCCACGAACTATTTGATGTCCGAGCGGTACGGATCCTAGTTAACTCTATCGCCGATTGTTACGCCGTACTTGGCCTAGTGCATACGACCTGGCAACACGTGCCCAAAGAGTTCGATGATTACGTCGCCAACCCAAAGGATAATGGCTATCAATCGCTACATACCGCCGTGGTGGCCGACAATGGGCAGGTTGTCGAGGTGCAGATACGCACCTTCGACATGCACCAGAAATCCGAGTTTGGTGTCGCCTCTCACTGGCGCTACAAAGAAGGGGGTAATCTTGACCCCAAAATGGAAAACAGCATTTCAGCAATGCGCGACATGCTCGATGGCTCTAGTGAGGAAGTGTCGGATGTTATCTCTAATATATCCACCGAACTATCAAATGAACGCGTCTATGTTTTCACGCCGCAGGGCAATATCATCGACATTCCACATGGCGGTACACCGCTAGATTTCGCTTATGCAGTACATTCTGAAGTAGGACATCGCTGTCGGGGTGCTAAGGTCAATGGCCGCATTGCCAACCTGACAACTGAGTTGCACACTGGAGACGAGGTCGAGATTTTAACCACCAAGGAAAGCCGTCCAAGCCGAGACTGGATGAACAAAAACCTTGGTTTCATCAAGTCAGCAGGTACGCGTTCGAAGGTGAGGAATTGGTTTAATCATCAGGACTTCGATCAAAACCTACTCGATGGTAAAGGTATTTATGATCGGTGCCTAAGTAAGTATTCCATTCATCATGCCGATTTAAAACAATTGATAGAACATTTTAAACGCAAAGAAGTCGATCAATTTTATGCCGACATTGGCCGTGGGCTGATCACCTCAGCGCAAATCATTGGTTTTTTACAAAGCGAACCCCATAACGAATCAGAAAACGAAGACCCTTTTAAAAAGGTTAAAAAAGCGGAATTGAAGTCGCCTATATCAAAAGATGAAGTGAGTATTCACGGCGTTGGCAACCTCATGACCCAGTTCGGCCAATGTTGCAAACCCGTTCCTGGCGACTTGATCATAGGCTTTATCACCACCGGTTCGGGCATTACAATACACAAACACAACTGTCCCAATATGCTCGCTTTGCCAGAGGACAAACGTCAGCGTTTGATAGAAGTAGAATGGGGGCAGGAGTCAAACGCTGTTTATCCAGTCGAAATTTCTCTCACTGCATTTCGCCGAACAACCTTGATGCAAGACATCAGTAGTATTTTAGCCAACCAAAAAGTCAATTTATTAGACATCAACTCAACGACCAATAAAGTTGAACAAATGGTATATACCAAACTCACCATCGAAATTCAAAGTGTCGATGACTTAGTGAACATTATCGAAAAGCTATCACAGTTACCGAACGTACAAGAGGTTAAACGAGTTGCCTGATACAGCCGCAATCGAGATACCCGATAGTAAAGCGAATAGTACAATGAAGAGTAAAGCAGAGATCAATCGCCGCTTCTCAATCGCACCGATGATGGCCTATTCCGACAGGCACAGTCGTTATTTTCTGCGGCTATTGTCCAAGCACAGTTTGCAATATACCGAAATGGTAACTGCAGCAGCTGTCTTGCATGGCGACCAAGACTACCTACTAGGGTTTAGTCCAGAAGAGCATCCGATCGCTGTGCAACTAGGTGGATCTGATCCGGAGCAACTGTATCAAGCCGCTAAAATTTGTACCGACTATGGCTTCGACGAAATCAACCTGAACTGTGGTTGCCCGAGTGATCGAGTTCAATCTGGCAGCTTTGGAGCCTGTTTAATGGCCGACCCCGGCGTAGTAGCGGAATGTGTCAGCGCGTTACGTAGTGCTGGTGACTTACCTGTGACAGTAAAGCACCGTACCGGAATCGATCAACAAGACGAATACGATGTGTTTCGTGACTTTGCACGAATTCAGATAGAAACCGGTGTCGACGCATTAATCGTACATGCACGAAATGCGTGGTTGCAAGGCTTAAGCCCAAAGCAAAATAGAGACATACCACCCCTACGATATGAATGGGTTTATCAATTAAAAAAAGACTTTCCCGACACAGAAATCATCGTCAACGGTGGAATCAAAGACCTAGCGTCAGCAAAACTACACCTAGAATCTGTCGATGGCGTAATGTTAGGCAGAGAGCCATATCAAAACCCTTATCTACTACATCAGGTAGATGAACAGATATTCGGCGTACCAAAGCAGCGATTTATATCGAGATTCGAAGTGCTTCAATCCTACTACCCTTATATCGAAGCCCAGCTAGAAAAAGGACAGCCATTAACCCGAATGGTGAGGCATATCATTGGCCTGTTCCACGGTGAACCTAACTCGAAGCAGTGGCGACGTTATATCAGTGAAAATGCGTGCAAAAAACCATCGGGCATGAATGTGTTATACGAAGCTGAGCAGTTTCTGAGTTGATTTAATTTGAAAACGATAGGGTAGGTGAGCTAGCAATAATGAGATGGAATATAGATGAAGTTTGCCCTGTGGTTAGAATGGATATATCAAGGCTCACGAGCTGATTGACCTGTGGGATCTTGGCTACCCAACAGAAAACCTATCTTAGGCTGGGGGAGGTGAGGCACGAACCCCAGTCACTAGAGCCACAATTAGCATCAATAGCAGGTGCCATCCAAATAAAGTCAGCAAATAACGTGACATCCGAAGATAGACTTCCCCTACGACATAAACCAGCATTCCACCTACAGCTGAGTAATGCCCTAATTACTTAAACAATAGAGGATAACGCCCCCCATGAAATTGCATATGAGTAACGTGCCCCTTTAACGTTTGAAAACGAAGAGAGAATTCATCAAAAATTGCTGAGGTTGTTAGGAATCTGGCCAATAAGAAGGGGGTTTATAGAATATTGGAGATGATTTTGAAAATTGACATATGTGGGTAGGGCTTTTATGCTTCGTATGCTTTCAACGCGAGCATAGCAACGCGTTTGACGAACCACTTAATCTAGATTTACAAGCGCTTAACAGTCAAGAACACGATCTTGTCTTAGATAGAAATAGACTGGCGTGTCGATGGTGACGATCAAACCTTATTCGCCACACAGGACAGTGGTGGGCATCTTAAGCATAAGGGCGATTGGTCGGATTAAACTTCGATCGCATTTATGAAAACCTCGGCGTTGACTCTGGATGGAATGTCGAACGCAGTTGCAACATCTCTGTCGATATGTAATTGGAGTAATGAAATAATGTTAGTATCAGGATTAAGTGTCGTCAAAAACGGCATTCGTTTAGGATATCCGTTTTTAGAAAGTATTCGTTCGGCAATTAGCATTTGCGACGAATTCGTGGTGGTGGTTGATCCGGGCGAAGATGATTCCTTAGCAGTGTTACGCGAGTTGCAATCTAATGAACCTAAGCTGAAGATTATAGAAACGCAATGGTCGCGAAAAGTGACGCCACAAAAATGCGTGCTCGCGCAACAAACCAATCTAGGCCTGCATCAATGCCAGGGTGACTGGGTTTTATATTTGCAGGCTAATGAGGTTTTACGCAACGATGATCTTGAGCATTTAAAGAGCTTGATGGTGAAGCATAAAGATGATCAGCAAGTTGAAGCGATGTTGTTCGAGCGCTTAACTTTTTGGGCCGACTATAACCATGTGTTAAAAGTTTACCCGGATCGTTATATATATACGGCGCGTATCGTACGGCCGCATATAGGGACGCAGTCGATACGTGATGCTATGAGTTTTGCGGTATTCGACAATTGGTCAACGCGCGGGCGTTATCCGCGCGCTATCGACACTGGCGTAAATGTTTATCGCTATGGCAAAGTGCTCAGTCCTGCAGTAATGAAGCGAAAACAGTCCGAAGCAGTACATGAATCTATTCGTGACAGTGATAAGGAGTTTTTCTATGACGAAGTACCAGGGCAGTATGTCGTCGAGTTTAGGGGCGAACATCCTCGTGTGATGCAGGCGCTTGTAGAGAATACGCCAAACACCTACGATTCGAATGCAGTGGGAGTACGACGTACACTCACTTGGCGCGAACGCACTCGTTTAATGGAAACAGCTATTTACCGACGCTTTGGAGTTCCGCACTGGCGTCGTACGCGTCATAAATTAGTGGGTAACTACGTCGATAAAGATCGTGACGAATATTAACTAATAACTGACACCAAACGATAACTGAGACACCAACACTTTTCCCTGCGTTTAACGAAGCTCAGACTTCGATCGCACCGTATATTTTTTGGATGTTATCGTCAGGGAAGGTTGCACTACCGTGATGGTGAAAACCATTTTAAGTTGACGCGTCTTCCCTGATTTTTGATATCTGGGCAACTTTAGCAGTTATTACGCCTAGTATTTCCAGTATCTAGCTAGCAATTATTTGATTTGAACGAGATTGCACAAAAGTCATGACCAAGGCTTACTCGTCGGAAGTAACTCGCAGATATATGTAACTAGCGCCATTACCACCATGCTTGGGTTGTGCTGGGCACCAGGCCAAAACCATCGATTGCTGAGCTAGCCAATGGAGTACGAGTGGTTTCAATACGGATTGATGTTCAGATCGACTGCCTTTGCCATGCACCACAATCAGAAATTGGAAATCCAACGACAAAGCGTGCTCGACAAATTGAGATAATTCTTTAGTTGCCTGCTGCTGTTTATAGCCGTGCAAATCTAAGTGACCATCTACCAGCATAGAGCCTTGGCGAATTTTCTTTTGTTGTTTTTTCGGAAGCGATGAATGAAAAAAACTCTCACCAATCTGTGCCAAACTTTGATAGTTAATGTTCGAAAAATCAGTTGATTCAGTGGTAAATGGCTTTTTCTTAACGGGCACCTTATTCTTGGGCTGATCTTGATAGACATTTATCCGACCAACATCTAGCCGCTTAATATCACCTATCAATTCAGAAAAATTAGTCTCGTCTGTTAGTTTATCGCTCATAGTGAGTCATTCTGCCTAAAATCATTTCCGTTATCTTATTACAATCTGTTGAGATGTGAAATCAGCGGCACCGACTGTTTCGATGTCTAACCCCTAAACTGACCTCAAGTAGAGTCGATATATGTAAATAAATCGCAGGCAGTGATCGATTTAGTTTATCATTCTGCTTTTGTTTTTTGATGCCAATCTCGGTCTTTTTATTGATGCACATTCTTGTTACAAACGATGACGGATATCTCGCTCCTGGAATTCGAATCCTGGCTGACACGTTATCATCGATAGTCGATATCACGGTAGTCGCACCTGATCGCAACAAAAGCGGTGCGAGCAACTCTCTCACGCTAATGCGGCCACTACGAGTGCAGAAAACACCCGAGGGCTATTATCGCGTTGATGGAACACCAACAGACTGCGTTCATTTGGCTATCTCAGGCCTGTTAGACAATAAGCCTGATATGGTCGTATCCGGCATCAATAACGGCTCTAACCTTGGAGACGACGTATTGTATTCGGGTACTGTCGCGGCAGCGATGGAAGGTAGATATCTTGGATTACCCGCAATCGCAGTTTCGCTAACAGGTAAACGAGAAGAAAATTACCAAGTTGCAGCGCTGATAACGCGGCAGATTATCGAAAAACTAGTAGATAAGCGGATCACTAATGAACTAATGCCCAACGACTCAATTTTGAATATCAATGTGCCTGACTTGCCCCTAGCTGACCTACAGCCTATCAAGGCCACTCGTTTAGGGTTTCGGCACAAGGCAGAGAAAATGGTAATGCAAACAGACCCTTATGGCTCACCTATTTACTGGGTTGGTCCTCCAGGAGAAGCGCAAGATGCCGGACCCGGCACTGACTTTTTTGCGATAGAACAGAACCAGGTATCGGTTACACCGTTACAGATCGATTTAACCCGGCATGAAAGCATTGGTTCTTTACAGCACTGGTTAGGTGACTTGACGAAGTGATTTCGAGTAATAGAAGTCATCAGGGTATTGGCATGACCTCACAGCGAACACGTGACCGCCTCGTTAATCGCTTAAGAGAGCAGGGCGTAGTCAATGAACTAGTACTCGATGTGATGCGCAGCGTACCTAGGCATTTGTTCGTTGATGAAGCCATATCTCATCGCGCTTACGAAGATACCGCGTTGCCGATTGGTTACAGCCAGACTATCTCCCAGCCCTACACCGTCGCGCAGATGACTCAGTGTCTGCTCACTAATGGCGTTGCCAATTCTGTACTGGAAATTGGCACCGGTTGTGGTTATCAAACGGCCGTGCTTGCGAGTATATTCCCTCAGGTTTATAGTGTTGAACGTATCGAAACATTGCATAAACAAGCTAAAAAACGTCTATTTGATCTTAAAGTTTATAATGTTCAACTTCGACATACCGATGGCAATATGGGTTGGCCGAATCAAAGCTATCAATTTGATCGCATTATCATGACAGCAGCCTGTTCAGAAGTACCTGTAGCATTAACCCAGCAACTCGCCAATGACGGTATCATGCTTTTTCCTTTTGATGATGGTAATGATCAAACCTTGATGCAAATTACAAAAACACCTAAAGGACTAGTCAGCGAAGCATTAGAGAAAGTATCGTTTGTCCCTTTATTGCCGGGGTTAGGTTAATGAAGTTATTTGAAACAACCTATAACGCGGTTATTCGGTTTTCAAAACTAAAGTCAGCGCCCTGGTATTTAGCGATGCTGAGCTTTGTAGAGTCGTTTATTTTGCCTTTTCCACCGCCCGACGTGATGCTCGCCCCAATGGCACTCGCGCGGCCAGAAAAAGCCTTTTTTTATGCAGGGGTCACTGTAATAGCGTCTGTCTGCGGAGGTATTGTTGGTTACTTGATTGGCGCCTTTTTGTTTGACCATGTTCAGCCATTACTGATTGAATGGGGTTACCAGTCTACTTTTGACAAAGTGACCCTCTGGTTCAACCAATGGGGTTTTTGGGCTGTGTTAATCGCTGGTTTCTCACCAGTGCCCTATAAAATATTCACCTTATCAGCCGGTGCCTTAGGGCTAGCTTTCATCCCATTTCTGCTAGCCTCTTTAATTGGAAGAGGCGCAAGGTTTTATCTAGTAGCCTGGTGCTTGGCAACCTTTGGGCCTGCGATAGAGCATAAATTGATGCGTTATATTGAACGAATTGGTTGGGCAATAGTCATTATTCTGGTCATTGTAATTGGGGTTTATCAGTGGCAAAAATAATGTGTATTAGAAATCGATAGAATAAGCATGCAATCGATCATGATTATAATCGCTGCTGCTTGGCGTTCCTGTTCAGCAACCGGAATAGGTCGATGCTGCTCTATTTTTTTGCTCACGCTATTAGTCTCAGGTTGTATATCTGGTCAGGCACAAACTAGCCGACATGCGGGCAATGGTTGGTACACCGTAAAACCAACTGACACCCTACATTCCATAGCCTGGCGTTATGGGGTAGATCACAAAACGTTAGCGAGCTGGAATCAAATATCTGAGGATTATGTAGTCAATCCGGGGCAGAAATTGGTCATGCGCAATCTAGGTGACGAAACCCTAGGTGACGAAATCGTGGCTGAGACACCAGTTAACAGCGCCTCGAGCAATTCTTCAGGTTCATCGACGACGGACCAATCATCAGTAAAGTTAAGTGTTTCCAGCACTAAAGCAAAGGTCGTAAAGGTACCGACAACGACCAAACCACCATCACGGTGGCTTTGGCCCGTTAAAGGCAAACTGCTCAATACGTTTTCAATTAAACGGTTAGACCGACGCGGTATTGATATTGCCGGCCAATTGGGACAAGACGTTCGAGCGACGGCGGCGGGCAAGGTAGTATATAGTGGTAATAGTTTGATTGGGTATGGTAATCTCATCATTATCAAACATAACGAGACTTACT
>JBLHID010000006.1:0-46834 GCA_047615545.1 Polaribacter sp. | reverse complement strand
CGCTAATTTTCGAGGGGGAGTATCGAAGAATGGCGCGAAGGAATCACTGCGGTTCTCGACCAAAAACAATACTAACACCCAACAAAAAGCCGATAACTTTCGTTACCGGCCTTTAACTGTATCGCTTTAACTAACCGCTAAGTCTAGCTCAGTTTTTTAGCCACATCAGCCATGATAGAAGCCTTGTCAAACTCCACACCCATGACTTGCATTGCATCGGCGAAGCGATTAATGATGTCTGTTAACGATGCGGTTGTAAGTTGGTTGAGGATACCTATGCGTATTTGGACAGGTTCTGACAAGGTTGGCCAAATACCGAATCCAGCCGCTCGACAAGCGCCAACTAGTTCTTTTTCACGTCCTGCAAATTCACCCGGTAGATTGAGTACTACTAGCGAAGTCATGTTAGAAGTGACATCACAACCCATGGCTGCAACAGCTTCACTCAGCACTTTTTCACTGGCAGCGTAATCAGCTGCTTTTTTCTCTCGACCATGCTGCAGTAATAGACGAAGTGCTTCGTGGAAAGAAGCGACGGCATAGGGTGAATGGGTGCGGTGGTAAGCGCCAGCCGCTGCGTCCTGACCGTCAATGATGGCCCAATGACGTGCCTCCAGAATCGGATTGTGAACGAAGCTGTAGCAGCCACGAGTTTTGAAAAGTTCGATTGCCTTGTCGGTAAAGCTAACAGGGGCGTAAGTCAAGGGCAGCGCGAGAATGCCTTTTTGTGGGCAAGAGGCCCACATGCCAACACCAGGGAAGTCATCGATATTAAAACTCTCGATTCCTAGGCTAGATACTGCGTCAACCATGCCCATTGCGCCATGCTTAACACAGGCATCGTTAAAGCCTTGTAGGTCATTGATACGGCCTGAACCTGTTTCCCAGTGCGCCATGAATGCGAACATTGGTTTATGTTCAGCCAGCGCAGCTTCGACAATATCACCAGTCACAGATTGGCCATGAGGGACGTTAACAGTAATCACGTTAGCGGGTTGTGGGTCCATCGGATTAGCGGCTAAGTCTTCGACAGTAGACGCTTTCATGCGGATGGATAGGCAATCGATACCGCTGAAAGTGCCGTTTACGAAAACAACAACTTTGTCACCAGGAAGAATAGCGCCGTGTATGCTGTCTAGGCCGCTCCAGCCCGTTCCAGCAACACCAAAGGTGTAAGTGTTTTTAGTGCCGAAAACTTCACGTAACATGATTTTTGCTTCAATCATGCCGCGCAGTACATCCGCTTGCATGTGGTCAGCCACACCCTGGTTAGCGAACGCCGCTAGAACGCGAGGGTCAGTGTTGCCTGGGCCAGGTCCGGCTGCCAGCGTGTGTGGGATTTTTAGTTCGGAAAAATTGCTCATTAATATGTCTCTACAGTGGATTTGGAATGTATTGTTTGGCGTTGTTTGCTCGCCTTAGTATGTCAATCGTGAAAATTATTAAGTGGTTCGGATTATATTAAGGGTACCTCTAAAAATAGTAATTTTTGAGTGAGTGCAAGGAAACACCGCGCGGAGAACCGCAGTGTACATACAGTACATGAGGATCGACCGGGCTGGCGCACCAGCACGGTGCTGACGCCGCAATCGCGGAAAAAGTGCATTTTTAGAAGTGCCCTTAAGGTCGTGTCTGTAAACTATGTCATGTTCGACATAATGAGTTTTGTACTCGACACTGCCTAAAGTGCCGCTACGCCAGCTCTCGCGATAATGCCGTCTTCGTCTGACTTGACGCCGCTGATGCCAATGCCACCAATTACTTCACCTTTATAGATAATGGGCAGGCCACCTTCAAGTGGCAGCATGCCTGGCATGGCTAAATAACCTTGACGACCTCTAGTAACCATGTCTTCCCAGAACTTGGTTGGGCGACGAAAGTTAAGCGCTACTTCAGCTTTTTTGATGGCAACGTCGATGCTGCCAAGCTGAACCTTTTCGCGTTGCAGATACATTAGCTTGCCGCCATCATCGACAATCGCAATCACCACGCTCCAGCCATTATTGGTGGCTTCTTGTTCGGCAGCGGCAGCGACTCGTTTTGCCGACTCCAGATCTAAGATGTATTTTTGTTCCATAGTCTTTATCTCTATCTTAAGAAAAAATTAAATTATGAAGCGCCCGCTGGCTTGCGCCCACCAATGGCTGTGGTCACTTCATCTGCCATTTGTCGGGTTGCTGCACCCAGATCGGTGAGCCTGCTGTCAGTTATTCGAGCTTTTGGCCCTGATAATGATAGCCCTGCTAGGGCGATGCCATTTTCGTCAAAGATGGTGGCCGCAACACAGCGCAAGCCGATTGCATGTTCTTCGTCGTCTAGTGCATATCCAAATTTGCGAATATGAGAGAGTTCTTTACGTAAGTCGGCGGGGTTATCGATAGTGCGGTCTGTAAATCGAGCCAGACCTTTGCGCTGTAAAATATTCGATACTCCGTTTTCCGTCATGCTGGCGAGCAGCGTTTTGCCAACACCCGAAGCATGAATGGGTGATCGGCTGCCCAGTTTTACGATCATACGCATCATTTCTGGCGATTGTACTTGCCCAACATAAACCACTTCGCCATCGTCGATAACACCTAGATTCACGGTCTCACCACATTGATCGACCAAACGTCGCATAAAGGGTCGAGAAGTGGCAATAAAGTCACGCCGATTTAAAAAAGCGTTACCCACTGAGAATGTTTTAAGGCCAATAAGCCAAAGCCCAAGCGTTGAGTCATGCTCGACGTAACCCATTTCTTCGAAGGTGCTGAGTAAACGATGGGTGGTCGCAGATGGCATCCCCAACTGCTGCGACAGGTCGGTTAAGTTCATGCCCGTAGGCGAGAGGGAAAGCCGCTCTAGCAAGGTCATGGCACGAACTAACGACTGGTTTTTTCCATCGCTTGTTTTGCTATTGGGACCTGGTGGCCTGCCGCGCTTTTTAGTGATCTGAATGACTGAATCTGACATGCGCCGTAAGTTAGCATGGTTTTTTTGTGTTTGATAGGCCGAAAGTGTTATTTAAATAAATAAAAATACATTCCAAAATTTTCAGTAAATATTATTAAATACAATTTATTTTAATCAAGTCATTGTATTTAAACAGTAAAAGTAATTACCAAAACTATTTATTTGTTTCCGTTGAATGGTAATGATTTCCATGTTTTAATTATTTCTATGCCAATGACGCTTTTTGACTCTTCTTTTTAACATTTAACGAGGCTCCATCATGTCGCATCAAAATCCGGTTTTTATTCCTGGCCCAACCAATATCCCCGACAGATTGCGGCGTGCCATGGATCGAGCAAGCTGGGATCATAGAGCGCCTGATTTTGCTGAATTCTTTCATCCCATATTGAATGACTTAAAAACCATATTTAAAACTCAAGCGGGAGAAGTGCTTATTTTCCCGTCGAGTGGCACAGGTGGCCTCGAAGCGTCGATAGTGAATACGCTGTCACCAGGTGACAAGGTATTAGCGGCTAACTACGGCATGTTTTCACAGCGCTGGATACAGATATGCCAGCGACTCCAAATTGAAGTCGAAGTGGTAGAGGCTGAGTGGGGGCTAGGGGCGCCGGTAGATCAATTCGCGCAGGTGCTGGCAAACGATAAAGGCCATGAAATAAAAGCAGTGTTGGTGACCCAGAATGAAACTGCCACTGGCGTCGAGACTGACATTGCTAAGGTTCGTGAGGCAATGAAGCAATCAAATCATCCCGCTTTGTTATGTGTTGATGGGGTGAGCGCGATAGCGTCGGTCGATTTTCGAATGGACGAATGGGGTGTTGATCTAGCCGTAGCCGGATCACAAAAAGGTTTTATGCTCAATACTGGTCTGGCTTTAGTCGGTGTCAGTCAAAAAGCACTGGCTGCGGGTAAGCAGGCTAAAATGCCTAGATGCTATTTCGACTTTGCAGACATGATTGCGGCCAACAAGATAGGTTCGTTCCCGTTTACCGCGCCAGTCAGTTTGATCTACGGCTTGCGCGAGTCGATTGATATGTTGCAAGAAGAAGGGTTGAATCAAGTATTTCAGCGTCATCAACGTATCGCTCAAGGCGTCAGGCAGGCCATTGAAGCTTGGGGGTTGTCGTTATGTGCTCAAAATCCTGAGCAATACTCGCAAACCGTGAGCGCTATCTATGTCCCCGAAGGCTTTAATAGTGATACCCTTGTAGAACAGGCCTATAATAAATATGGTGTCTCCTACGGATTGGGGCTTGGTAAGGTTACTGGACGAGTTTTCCGCATTGGTCATGTTGGTATGTTGACCGATACGATAGCGTTATCCGGTATTGCGACGATTGAAATGGTAATGAAAGACCTCGACTATCCGATTGAACTTGGCAGCGGCGTTGCTGCAGCACAGGAGTTCTATCGCAAGAGTGCATAGTTGGGATTTGGGACGAGATGGAAATATGCGTATAGCAATATTTGGTAGTGGTGGAGTTGGTGGGTATTTTGGTGGTCGGCTGGCTCAAGCGGGCCACGATGTCACCTTCATTGCGCGTGGTGAGCACCTTGCGGCTATGCGAGAGAGCGGCTTACGAGTCGATAGTATTGCAGGCGACTTTGTACTGGATAAAGTCCAGGCCACTGATGACCCCGAAGATGCCGGCAAAGTAGATTTTGTTATATGTGCGGTTAAGGCATGGCAGGTAGCCGCCGCTGCCAAAAGCATGAAACCTATGATCGGTGAGGATACCTTAGTTATCCCGCTGCAAAATGGTATCGGGGCGTCTGGGCAGCTCGCGGCGCATCTTGGTGCTGAATCTGTTTTGGGTGGCCTATGCGCATTGATCGCTTTTCAGGCATCACCCGGGTATATCAAACATATCGGTGCTAACCCGCTAATTCGATTTAATCGGCTTGATATGCAGGCTGATTCACGAATTAATCAATTGTCTGAAGCGTTCAATCACTGCCATGGCGTTAAGTCGAGTATTCCCCGTGATGTCAATGTAGCTATGTGGCTAAAGTTCCTGTTGATTGGTCCCTGGAGTGGCATGGGTGCTGTATCGCGAGCACCTATCGGCGTATTGTTAAAATTACCAGAAACTCGTCAAGTACTACTCGATTCTATGCAGGAAATTTACCAGTTAGGCTTGGCGCAAGGCGTCAACCTGACGGATGACAGTATTCAGAAAACAATCGCTGTGCTCGAAAGCCTACCTGAAAGCTCGACAACCTCGATGCAGCAAGATATGGCAAAAGGTAAACCGTCCGAACTCGACGAGCAAAGTGGCGCGATTGTACGTTTAGGTAAAACACTCCATATAGATACCCCAGTTAATCGATTTATACTAGATAGCCTGCGTCCACAGGAACTACGTGCTCGTGGTGCTTTGAGCTTTTAGGCTTCAGTAGCGTTGAGTCGAGCTAGGTGAACCGAATTCACTGATAAACTCACGGCCAAAGAATCAGCTGCCTATGAGATATGAGTGATATTTTTAAGGGCTCATAAGTGAATTTTACGGTTACTAACACACCTACGACTCTGCAGTCATTGATTACCCTAGCGAATACACCGACATTCTAAAGCGGTCTACTTCACCTCCAATTGTTTCTTTTTAGAGAACAGTAATTTCTGATTTGTAATGTTTATCCTTCATTATGAAACGTTAATAATACAACAACCAGCAAGGCATTAAATGCTTTGTGAGTAAAAACAAAGAGTGATTATTAATAAAACCGTTTAACAAACAATTAATCAGAGGAGATTTAAAATGAATAAAATGAATAAAATTAGTCAATTAGTAGCACGGGTATTTCTTGGGCACATTTTTTTACTGGCAGGCATAAGCAAGATTGGAGGGTATACAGGTACCCAGGGTTATATGGACGCGATGGGCGTTCCAGGTGCTCTATTACCACTGGTCATCTTACTTGAAGTAGCTGGCGGTCTGGCAATCATTGCGGGATGGAAAACTCGATGGGCCGCTATTGCACTGGCAGCGTTTACGGTCGTTTCTGCAGCTATATTCCACAGTAATTTTGGTGATCAAATCCAGATGGCTATGTTCATGAAGAACATTGCTATCGCTGGTGGTTTTCTGTTGTTAGCGGTACATGGAGCTGGTGCTTATAGCCTCGACGATCGAGGCAATACAGAAAACCTGTAAATGGCGTCTTAAAGTAAATTACATATCCAATGTTACGTATTGCGACGTGCATTGGTTAATAGAAAGAAAAGATAGAGGGTTAAAACGATGAGTGGGAAACTGAAAGTAGTAAAAGGTGAATTCGTTCGATCAGAATCGGGTTTTAGGCACTGGGTAACAAAAGATGGCAGCGCTGGCCCAAGTGGGGAAGGCGGATTTGCCGCCGAGCCTGGCCGTTACCACCTTTATATTTCACATGCCTGCCCATGGGCGCATCGCACCCTAATTTTTCGTACATTGAAAGGTTTGGAAGACGTCATTTCAGTATCGGTAGTGCATCCATTGATGCCAGCCGAGAGCTGGGTGTTCGGTGAATATCCGGGTGCAACAGAAGATCATATAAATCATGCTGAGTATCTATATGAAAACTATCTAAAGGCCGACCCTGACTTTGATGGACTGGTTTCCGTACCAATCCTCTGGGACAAGAAACGCGAGACGATTGTCAATAATGAGTCATCTGAAATTGTTCGCATGCTGAACTCGGCCTTCGACGACTACAGTCATTCGGCGATAGACTATTATCCTGAGGCACTGCATGAAAAGATCGATGCGATTAATGATATTGTTTATGACAATATAAATAATGGCGTATATCGAGCTGGGTTTGCGACCACGCAAATTGCTTACGATAAGGCTTTTGATCGTTTGTTTAATACAATGGAGCAGATTGAAGAAAGATTATCACGGCAGCGCTACCTTATTGGCAGCCAGATAACGGAGGCCGACTGGCGCTTATTTACGACTCTGGTGCGTTTTGATGCGGTGTATTACAACCACTTTAAAACCAACAAAAAAAGGCTAATAGATTATCCCAATTTATGGGCCTACACTCGAGAGCTTTATCAGGTTCCCGGTGTTGCAGAAACGGTTAACATGGATCATATCAAGTATCACTACTTCGGTAGTCATAGCTCAATCAATCCGACAGGTATTGTACCTAAAGGGCCTGTAATTGATTTCATGCTTGCACATGGACGTGGGGAAAGTATGTGAATTGTTGTATTAACAGGAAACCATTAACAGTAAGGGGCATCTCTAAAAATGCACTTATTGCCATGGATGGCATGTATGCCTGTTTTGCAGGAGCAAAAACAGGTCACGAAAAAATTACTATTTTTAAACGCGCCCTAAAGCCAAAAGGAACCAATTATGTCTGAACCCATTAGCCCAAAACAAGCCCCCTATGCAACCGAAGTCATAGAAGGAGAAACCTATTATTGGTGCTCCTGTGGTCAAAGTAAGAAGCAACCGTTTTGTGACGGCTCGCATAAGGGAACTGAATTTCGACCAGCAGCCTATACCGCTGAAAAAACGAAAAAAGTTTATTTATGCGGCTGCAAAAAAACGGGTGGCGTACCATTCTGCGACGGAAGTCATAGTAAATAATACGGTGACGATTTTGTAGGTTGGCGGTGAGACAAAAATCCCAACAACTTTCGACTACGCGCAGTTTGTGTTGCACCTTATGGGCTATCTGAGCGATATATAGCCCATAAGGAGTTTCCTAAATTCAGGATGAATTTACCGTTTCAATCGTGCTTTGGCTTCTCTGCGACGCGCATGCAATACAGGCTCGGTATAACCGTTAGAGACTGCTCTGCCTTTGAAGACTAAATCGAGTGCAGCTTGGAAGGCAATATTACTGTCGAAATTAGGTGCCATTGCTTTGTATATTGGGTCATGCGCATTTTGGCGATCTACAATTTCAGCCATTTTCTCAAATACCGAGCGTATTTGAACTTTGGTTGTTAATCCGTGATGGAGCCAGTTAGCAATGTGTTGGCTTGATATTCGCAGTGTGGCGCGGTCTTCCATCAAGTCCAGATCGGTAATATCGGGTACTTTGGAGCATCCTATGCCTTGATCGATCCAGCGTACAACATAGCCAAGAATGCTTTGCGCATTATTTTCAAGCTCCTGAATTAAGTTGCCTTCATTAATCTGGCGGCCATCAAGTACGGGGATAGTCAGAATATCATCCAAGCTTGCTCTTGGGCACGCTTTCAATTGATTTTGTCGTGCTCGCACATCGACTAAATGATAATGCATGGCGTGTAATCCGCCAGCGATTGGCGATGGAACCCAAGCAGTATTGGCACCGGCGCGTGGTTGGGAGATTTTTTGCTCCATCATGGCAGCCATGTTATCTGGAGCGGCCCACATACCCTTACCGATTTGACCATGTCCCGGTAATCCAACTTCAAGGCCGACATCGACGTTCCAATCTTCATAAGCCAACAACCAGTGTGATCCTTTTATCTCATTCTTTGGGATCATTGCGTCAGCTTCCATACTGGTATGAATTTCGTCACCAGTACGATCTAGAAAACCAGTGTTGATAAATACGACACGCTCACTGGCGATACGAATACATTCTTTGAGATTGACTGTTGTGCGGCGTTCTTCGTCCATGATGCCAATTTTTATGGTGTTTTTTTCAAGCCCAAATGCCTGCTCGACCATGTCGAACAGATTGATAGCCAGCGCTACTTCTTCAGGGCCATGCATTTTTGGTTTTACAATATAGATACTGCCTTTTCGACTATTTTTGAACTGACTGTTACCAAGTAAATCGTGTTTTGCAGCCAGTGATGTCACCATCGCGTCGAGAAATGTTTCGGCCACTTCTTCGCCATTGCAGGTGACAGCATCAGTGAACATATGGTGACCGACATTGCGCACAAACATCATACTACGACCGGGTAGGGTAAAGTTGTCGCCGTTAGGCGCGATAAATTCAGGATCGGCATTTAGCTTGCGTTGTATGGCTTCTGTTCCGCGCATGAGTGTTGTACTTAGGTCGCCTTTCATCAAACCTGCCCAGTTTCTATAGACACCTATTTTGTCTTCAGCATCGACAGCAGCGACAGAGTCTTCGCAGTCCATGATGGTTGAGATTGCGGCCTCTATTCGAACATCATAAACGTTCGCAAGGTCGCCCTGACCAATGAATAAGCCTTCACCGATTAAAATCTCAAGATGTAGATCATTGTGCTTAAGTAATATTGCCGATGGTGAATCTGGCTCGCCACGATAACCGGCAAAACACTCTCGCCAGCCTAGTTCGGTTTCGCTGCCATCGCCCATAACCGCAATGAGCTTTCCTGAACGTACTTTGTATTTTGTGACATAGCTGTGGCTGCCGGCAGCTAACGGCACAGCCTGATCGAGAAACTCACGGACATAGCGTATAACCTGCTGACCACGAACGGGGTTGTATTTGGCGGTTTTTTTGCAGCCTTGAACTTCAAGAATAATATCAGTGCCATACAGTGCATCGTACAAACTATACCACCGAGCATTAGCGGCGCTTAAGGCGTAACGAGCATTGTCAACCGGCACGACGAGCTGAGGGCCTGCAATGACGGCGACTTCGTCGTCGACATTTTCAGTGGTTACCTGAAAAGCGTCGCCTTCGGGAACGAGGTAGCCAATTTCCTTTAGAAAAGTTTTGTATTGAACGAAATCAAAGGCGCCAGCATTCTCTTTGTGCCAAACATCCAATTGTTGCTGAATTTTATCGCGCGTCGCGAGTAGTGCTTTGTTGCGCGGTCCTAGTGCGGCGTTGATATCAGCAAATGATTGCCAAAACTGGGCCGAGTCGACACCACTGTTAGGTGCAATTTCTAGGTCGATGAGTTGGTAGAGGTCGCCATCAACGCTCAGGCCACTTATTTCGATGCGTTCTTTCATTGAAATTTACTCATTGTCGTTTCCGTTTATGTTTATGGCGAAAAAATGAATAAACGAGTATAGCCTCAGGCCGCTTGAAAAGCAGCCTGAGAAGGGGATATGAGTAAAGTTTAATGATCACTATTCAACCAAAGCTAATCAGAACTTATGACACTCCTTAATCAGCGTCTTCAGGTTCGCTGGTTGCTAGTCGAACGCCGCGCTCATCAATGATGATCTCTTCATCTTGATCCAACACATACCTTTTTTCGGCCTCGGGTACGAATACCTTGGTGCCGGGGATTGTCTTCTTGTTTTCTGGTTTGTCGCTATTTAGGTTGATGATCTGTTTCCAGGTACGATTTAAGTCATCGGCAGTAATGACAACAAGATCACCATCAGTTGCCATTTGCAGTGCAAAATCGACAGCGGGCTCTTCGTCTGCAATGACGGTAATGTTGGCATCATCAATACCAAATTCGATTAAATAGCTGCGCATTAATTGCGGAACTTCGTCATGTCCACGACCACGACGATTGCCATCTGCTTTTAGGACGAAGTGAGTGAACTCGGGTAAGCAGGCATTGACTGAACTTCGAATATCTTCATCTCGTCGGTCACCAGGCGTTGACATAACCATAATGCTTCTGCCGGTTGGTTCGAGACGCCCAGCCAAATTAGCCATGGCACGGAAGCTAGCCTCGTTGTGAGCGTAATCGAGGATGACCTTGAATGGATGTTCGTTGTAAATGTTAGTTCGTCCTGGGCTCTGGAAGAATGATGTGTCGAAAGTACGCAAACCGGTTCTAATTTCGTCTAAATCTTTTCCAAAACTATAGGCCATGGCGGCGGCAAACATTGCATTTTGCACGTTGTGCATGGCCTTTCCTTCGATGGTCGCTGGAATTAAATGTGACCAAAGCAGGGGAATATGTGCGCCATTGTCGTAGATTGTGATCATGTCGCCATTGATGCCTTTTTCGAGTACAACAGCACGACCATTGGCTCGGATATGTTCACGAACTAAACCATGAGTCGGATCCATGGTGATATAACAAAGGTGTTTGGCGCGGCAATTATCGGCCATTTTGAGGCAGAGTTTGTCATCGGCATTAAGTACCACAGTGTCATTAGCGATGCGTACCACGGTCTCTTTAACTTTGGCGAGTTGCTCCAATGTGTCGATGCCGCCAAGTCCCATATGGTCAGCAGAAACGTTGATGCAGGCAGCGACGTCACATTCACTATAACCGAGGCCCGCCCTTAATATGCCGCCGCGCGCAGTTTCCAAAACAGCAAAGTCGATAGTGGGGTCGCGCAATACAATCTGTGCAGATTGCGGCCCTGTCATGTCGCCCTTTACGGTAATCCTACCGTCGATTTGCACGCCACCGGTTGATGTCATACCGACAACATGACCCGAGGATTTCATAACGTGTGCCAGCATCCTTGAGGTTGTTGTTTTGCCATTGGTGCCGGTAATGGAGGCAACTGGTATCCTACTGGGCGCACCAGGGGGATACAGCATGTCGAGTACCTTGCCTGCGACATCGCGTGACTCGCCTTCACTGGGTGCAACATGCATTCGAAAACCTGGGCCAGCATTGACTTCGACAATAGCGCCGCCGACATCTTTGTAAGATTGCGTAATATCGTCGGTGAGAAAATCAACACCGCCAATGTCGAGGCCTATGGCGCGCACGGCTCTGACCGCCATTTCGCGGTTATCAGGGTGTACCACATCGGTTAAGTCGATAGCAGTACCGCCGGTTGATAGATTGGCGGTAGAGCGCAAAAAGAATAACTCGTCTTTTTTGAGAACGGTCTCTGCGTTATAGCCTGCACCTTGCATGAGTTTATTGGCTTGGTGGTCGAGTTCGATTCGGGTGAGCACTTTTTCGTGTCCGATACCACGTCTGGGATCGGAATTTACAATGTCGACCAATTCAGTGATTGTCAGTTTTCCATCGCCAATGACATGGCCAGGCACGCGCTTCGCAACGGCGACAAGTTCGTTATCCACGACTAGCATGCGATGATCGAAACCGGTTACAAAGCTCTCAGCCAATACCGAGTGTGACCGGCCCTGGTCTTTCGCAAAGTAGAAAGCTTCTCGTACTTCTGCGTCAGTCATGAGGTTAATGCTGATGCCGCGACCATGGTTTGCGTCGAGCGGTTTGATGACGATTGGGTAGCCAATTTTGTTGGCGGCACTCACCGCGCCGTCTTCAGATGAAAACATCATTTGTTTTGGCACGGGCAAGCCCATATCCCGTAATAAACTGTGGGTGCCTTCTTTGTCACTGGCTAGTGAAGTTGAGATACAGCCGGTGTCACTGGTGACCGTGGCTTGAATTCGCTTTTGATATTTTCCATGACCAAACTGTACAAGGCTGTAATTATTCAACCGAATCCATGGAATGTCGCGGCTAACTGCAGCATCGACAAGCGACTGGGTGCTAGGGCCGAATTCACGGCGTTGGGCGCGGTGTACAAACTCTTCTAGTTCGGTTTCGAAATTGAAATCGGGATCAATATCATATTCGATCTGTTTTTGTAACGCTTCGGGTAAGAGATGCATTAACAGCCTTAATGCAAGGTGTCCTGCCTCGATACCCGCATCACGTTGTTTGTAGGCGTATACCATGTTGTATAGGCCGGGTTTTCCGGCGCTACGGGTTCGTCCAAACGACACGCCCGATCCGGCAATGTTTTGAATTTCGAGCGCCACATGTTCCATAATATGACCCATCCATGTGCCGTCGTCTTCGGTCAATCGTCGCAAAAAACCACCTGCTGTGCGATAAGAGCAACCGTGTTCAGCCAGACTTGGGATAGCTTGTTGTAATCCGTCAGTAAAGCCTTTACCGCATTTCACTGAGGGCCATTCAAGCAAAATACCCAGATCAACTACCATACGGATGACAGGAAAATTGGCATAAATACTAGGCCCTACGTAGACGTTTGTAGCAGTAATTTTCATAAATGCTCCTTCTGAGTGGATGTTTAAGTGATGATGATTGTCTCTTATTGGTTGTCGTTGTCACTATTTTTATTTTGGAGGGTATGGCTTTCTCTCTTGAATGTTGAATCGACAGCCCTTGGATAAAATATGTAGTTTAAGGTCGAGCAAGCTAAGGGCGTCTTTTTTTGAAGCGCTGCTCATCGATGAATAGCTTAGGTCGATCGGGTCGATGACAGTCACCGCACCACTGCCGACGACTTCGAAATTTTGGTCAGCATCGATGAATATAGCGGTATCTTCGTCGATACCTACACCGAGCATAAACGGATTGTAGGATATTGCAGTTAATAATCGGCCGAGTCGGTCACGTTGGCTAAAGTGTTGGTCGATTAGTAATGCGTTGGTGAGACCAAGGCCCGGTGCCAAATTGACGCCATCAGCAGAGGGGACTGACCCTGTGGAACCACCGGCAATCATGTGCTCGGCCATGATAGCTGCACCGGCTGATGTGCCTGCAACATGTACGCCCTGCGCATTTAAACGCCTAATCTTTTGTGCAACCTCTGTGCCGCCAAGAATAGTTGATAGGCGAAGTTGGTTACCGCCGGTAATGAATATGCCAGTAGCATTGTCGAGTGCTTCGATGTAATCAGGTCGACTCGCCTCGCTTCTTTCGTTGATCTCTAGCGATGATGCGCACGCAATATTCAGCTTCTCAAAAATTTCGATGTATTTGTCGCCAGTATCAGGCAGGTTTGAAGCGGTTGGTATAATGACTATGCGCGCTTTTTTTCCTCCACATAATTTAACGAACTTCTTTAATACCTTGGCTGAACTGGTGCGTTCTTCGGCACCGCCAATAGGAATAACATAACCGCGGCGTTGGCCGCTTTTTTCTGGAGAAGGTGGCACTACTAGTAAACCTCTAAATGAGCATATTGATATATTAACGCGAATGGCTTGAAGGTTTAAGCCTTAACCGTCAATCTTCAAATAAACCTTGAACTAATTGTTGCTGATTTTTGATATGCCAAACGCCATTAGCCATCACACTTTGAATTTGATGTTGATCATTCAGAACTAGCAAATCGGCATCGAAACCGGGGGCAAGGTTTCCTTTATGGTGAAACTTTAACAGACTAGCGACATTACTGGTCATTAAAGGTAGCACTTTTTCTATTGGCAGGTTGATGTCTAGCATTGCCTTAAATGTTTCGGCCATCGCAGATGACTTTGCAAAGCCCATTTTGAGTAGCTCACCCTGAGCATTAAAACTGGGCAGGCAGCCCCCGCCATCTGAACTAATGGTTAGCTTAGTCGGGTCACAACCTTTATCAAAATATCGGGCCACTGCGTCTTCGGCGACCCAACCGACATCGCTCTCGTCTGCCGGAAATGCGGTGATATCTACGGTGCAACCTCGGCTCGTAATGTCACAGGCTTCTTCGAATAATGCTTTGTTTCGATTAACGTGAGTGGGATTAAAAACACGTGCTGGAATTTCACTGATATCGAGACATTCACGAATCATGGATAAACCACGAATCCCATCGCCCAGATGAAAATGCACAATTCCGGCCTTACCTGTCATCAAGCCTGCAACGTGTGCTTCGCTCGCCAGTCGCAAAATTTCATCGGTAGTCGGTTGACTAGATCGATGATCGCTAATGGCCACTTCACCGACACCAATGACAGGTTCCAGGTTCACAATATCGCTACGCACTGATTGAGTTAAGGTAACTGCAGGAACATGATATCCACCAGTATAGCACCAGGCTGATAGGCCTTCTTCACGTAGGCCCATGACTTGAGTCAGTAGCGTTTGCGGATTGCGGGTTAAATCGTCGGTGCCAAGCAAACCGACCACACTGGTAACACCGGCCTGAGTGTATTGGCTTAAATGTAATGGCGGCACTCGAGTCGATGGGCCCGCTTCTCCGCCACCGCCAATAATGTGCGCGTGTGCATCGATAAAGCCTGGTATCAATCTAGCCCCGTTTAAGTCGATTTGTGACACTTCAAATTGGTCGTCAAGCAACGGGATTCGGTCGCTAATAGATACAATTTTACCGGCACAAATGAGCAAATGTTTGATGCCCTGTGGCTGTGGTGAGTATAGATTGGCATTGGTGATTAATTCAAACATGGGTTCCAGTACAACGAAGTCTAGTTAAGTAAAAATACATCTTAGAGCAAGCTAGACCAAAATACTCTATCAACTTGATTAGTCTCTTTGTTTTTAAAGGATTGATTGAAATATGGGCTAATTTTATAGGCACGATAACGTGAAAGAGCGTGATTTTGCAGCAGACGAAGTATTAATAATGCCACCAGACCCTGTACTTTGGGAGTCAACAGGTCGGAATCGGTTTCAGAATTTTGAAAATACGATTCAATAGATGGCGATGGACAAAGTGTTGATCGTGAAACACTTCCATAAAGCATTGTCTAACCAGCGACGGTCAGACTAATCACTGTTGGTTTATCATCAGCCAAACAGAGTGCAATTAATAGAAGTCGGGTGTGGCTATGCGTAAGGTTTTCGTTTTTTCGAAAAGCAAGCCCTGCCCATGAGTTTCCGTTGAACTTATCTGGTCGTTAGGCGATGCTTATGACAAAATGACGCGCTTTATTGATCAAGGTAGCCTCATCTAGTGGATAAAACATTTATCACTGCAAAGCAGTTGTTGGAAGACTCATTTCGTCTAGCGCATCAAGTCTATGAAGACAACTTTCGGCCTGAGTTTATCATCGGAATCTGGCGTGGTGGCGCACCAGTCGGTATCGCTGTGCAGGAGTTTTTCGAATACAAAGGGATCGAGACAGACCATATTTCTGTACGAACGTCTTCGTACTACGGTATCAACAAACAATCGAAAAAAATCCGTGTGCATGGTTTGCACTACCTAATCGAGAATGCCAACGCGAATGATAAATTATTGATTGTGGATGACGTTTTTGACTCCGGTCGCAGTGTTGATGCGTTGATTAAACAGATTCGTAAACAATCGCGACTCAACGCACCCAGTGATATTAGAGTGGCCTGCCCCTGGTACAAACCGACTAAAAACGCGGTTGCCTTCAAACCCGATTATTTCATTCATGAGAGTGAAGAATGGTTGGTGTTTCCACACGAGTTAGCAGGCCTAGAGCCATCCGAAATTGCCGAAGGTAAGAGTGATTTGGCTGATATACTGCACTTGTTAAAATAGAAATGTTTTTACTGCGAGAAGCACCATGACCAACCCAAAAGACCTTAGCGATTATCGCCGTGAATACGAATCCGAGGGGATGCGTAAAGCGGAACTGGATGCTAATCCTGTTACTCAATTTGAGCAATGGTTGCAAACAGCGAATGATTTGAAATTGATCGACTCGACAGCGATGACGCTTGCGACCGCCGATGTTAACGGTATGCCGTCTGCACGAATCGTACTACTCAAGAATTATGACGAGCGAGGCTTTTGCTGGTACACCGATTCCCGCAGCCAAAAAGGTCAAGAGTTGTCCGTAAATCCGCAGGCGTCATTGTTATTTCATTGGTGTGATTTGGGTCGGCAAGTTCGAGTGCAAGGCATTGTAGAAAAATTGCCCACCAGTGATGCTGAAGCTTATTTTAATTCACGCCCCGAAGGCAGTCGTTTTAGTGCCGCCTCATCCTGTCAAACCTCTACAGTTAAAAATCGACAGGCACTGGAAGACGAAGTGCAGCGATTACACGAGCTATATCCTGATGGCAATGTGCCCCGACCTGAAGGCTGGATTGGCTATCGACTAAAACCCCAGTACTTCGAGTTTTGGCAAGGGCTGGTTAATCGATTACATGACCGAGTGTCGTATCGACCCGATGGTAATGATTGGACAATGGAACGCTTATCGCCATAATTTCTCCATTTAGTGCCAGTGCCGAAGCGCAAGGGCGAGTAGTCCAAACCGTCGTTTTTTAGTAATACTGAAATCCCTTTCAGTTTAGCTCGGTTGATTAATAGCATCCATTGCACCATTGTCTCACCCTAAATTTTCTTTAGACGCTTATCAGAATCAGGAAACATCATGAGTACTGAAAACCAAACATTATCACTAGCGCAGGTTGGCGATATTACTCGACGAGCATTGACTGCCTGCGGCGCGCATGGGCATCAGCTCGACATGGCCGTGCAATCGGTAGTTGATGCTGAGTGTGATGGTATCCGCACGGTTGGCCTTAATTACTTGCCGTTGTATTGCGGCCATCTGCAAGTAGGCAAGTTAAACAAGGACGCTAATCCTACGCATGAAAAAATTGCTCCTTCTGCGATACGCGCCAATGCCGATAGTGGCTTTGCCCATGCAGCGTATGAGAAAGCCGAGGCCGATTTCTATGCGCTAGCGAAACAGCAGGGTATAGCCGCATTGTCAATTGTCGACTCCTATTCGGCGGGTGTGGTTGGTTGGTTTGTGAGCCGTATGGCGAACGAAGGGTTGATCGGATTGGGCTTTGCGAACTCACCTTCAGCAGTAGCCCCAGCACCTGGCGCTAGTGCATTCTTTGGCACTAACCCGATGGCATTTGGCGTGCCTCGCCCTGGTGGTGAACCAGTTGTTATCGCCGACATGGCGACCAGTCAGGTGGCATTGGTCACCGTCAAAAAACATGCAGCAGAAGGCAAACCAGTACCACTGGGTTGGGGATATGATAAAGACGGTAATAACACGACCGATGCCAACGCCATTATTAATGGCGGTGCACTTGCACACGCAGGTGGATTTAAAGGCATGTTGCTGGGTATGCTAGTCGACTTGCTCGCCGGTATATTAAGCGGACCAAACTGTTCTTTTCAGGCGCCCGTTTTCAAAAACAACACGGGTGGTCAACCTAAAGTGGGTCAGTTTTTCATCGCAATTTCACCGGGCACATTCGCACCTGGTGGAGATGTGGCGTATGCCGACCGTCTCGAAACAATGTTAACTGCCCTATTGAGCGAACCGGGTGTGCGTTTGCCAGGCTCCGACAGGCATAAATTTAAAAGCGAAGCCGAAGCGAATGGTGTTGAAGTGCCGCAGGAGCTGATCGATAGGTTAGAGGCGTTTGCTGCGAGTTAATCCAACTCCAACGCCCTTAGCAAAACAAGCGCTTTGCTTTGTTGCTGTTGGGAGGTTGGCTTTCTAGTTACAATTCGAAGTTAGATATTATCAATTATATAATTGGCCACTACAGTCAAGTTCGGCTACATCGTCACAACCAGGGTACGGTGCCGAGTGTGGCTAAGGCGAAATTTTGGAAAAGCTACAACTTTATGGCCAAATTAACTTGACCACAACAGATCTAACCCCGAGCCTTAATAAATCTATAGTATCAACGCTTGACCCCTTATTTTTCTTAGTTTTTGTGGCTTTTCACGAGCGATGATTGCGATAGAATCTCGCGAGACATGCCCTATCAGTTGATCCCCTAACTGTCTGTCGATCACAGCAGCCTCAATCCGTTGTGCTAACTCAACTTTTGGGAAATTCAGCGCAACCTCTGGAAAAGGTCGAGGCGCTAGGAGCATCGAGTTTAGTTTCCCACCAACAAAACCTGCGCAGTTTAATGTTGGCCACCTTGGAACCCGACCGATATAAGGCAGGTGTATCTAAATTTGAGCCAGTTTTATCACTTGATTTAATTGTTTATTTTTCGCTGTTAATTCGCCGACCTCATTCTTGCAACCTTGGAAAAAGACTGGTTTGAAAGTGACACCAAATCCCAGATGATGCGACTTGTGTTCGATTCATTAAGGTTTACCTGAGTGGTTTGTTTTAGTGTTGTTTGCTTGCAGTCTAATTTTAACAAATTAAGCATCAGACATCTTTTTTAGTGCGGTTTAGTTAATAATCCAACTCGATTATTGAGGTTTGCAAGTGCCTCTATATACTAGCCTTTTAATATGCGTTCTCAATTTTCTATATTTATCCAAAACCCAAGTATTTAAATTTTATCAATTTTTATCAGAGGAGTAATGACGTGGCAGTAGCAATTGTGGTGGTAGACCAAAACGGTAGTACTTCATCTAAGGGTAGTGCGCGTGGACATGAGTTGTTTATGGATCGCCCGGCAGCCAAAGGCGGTACCGACGAAGGGATGATGGGTGGCGAAGCCATGTTAACTGGCCTTGGTGGCTGTTTTATGAGTAATTTGTTGGCCGCAGCAAATGCACGAAATATCGAATTGAGTAACGCCCGTGCGGACATCGAAGGGGAGATGGCAGATGCGCCATCGCGATTTAGCGCAATTCGAATGACGGTTTCTGCACAGTGCAGCCCTCAAGAAGAACTGGCCAAATTGGTCACCATTGCGGAGAGAGGATGTATTGCTGCTAATACTTTACGGGCCGCAGTTGATCTAAGTATCAAAGTTATTTAGCGAAATTTTTAAACGAATAACTTTGGCTGATTAACCACATCACTCAGCTAGAAGTGACAACTGAATTTAAGTAGGCAAATTAATCTGCCATGTAGAGGATCCCACTATCAATCTAGTGAGCATATCGCTAATAACCAAGAACATTATTGATGGTTAGAACTCTTGTCGAAATCCTACAAATTCATCTGCTATTAGGTAGTTTGCGTGTGAGGCACCATCTAAATGAAGTCTACGCGAATCTTACTTTACCGCCATTGGCCACAATCATAAAACGGCCAGTGATTTTGACCAGAGATGGTTAATTGAACTATCACTCGGTAAACCTACTACAGGCTCAGGCCTTTCTATTCACGTCATTTTTCAGGCCTGCTTTGGCAGACTGGAAAAACTCAATGAGTATCATTATGGACACCAAAAATACGATGACGGCAAAAGGTATTGATTGGATCGAAACTGCTAGGCCAATAATAAAAGCCAAGAATACGGCGACGCCGATAAAGCTACTAATTAAATTATCCATGTCTATCTCCGGTCTTAAATTGTCTGGCTGACAGTTTATGTAAGCGTTATAGGTTAGAGTTAAAGGTCATTTAAACTATCCAGTAACCAACGAGCGCTTCTAAATAGTCTCGCATCATCATTTTTTTCTCCGACCAATTGCACGCCAAATGGCAGTCCTTCTTCACTTTGCAGTAACGGCAGGTTCAATGTCGGTGTGCCGCAGAATGTCCAAATGGTATTCATTACGGGGTCACCGGTGGCATGCAAGCCTTCTGGCGCAGGTCCTGGAGAGGCGGGTGTCAGGACGGCATCGTATAACTCGAATACCTCATCCATACAGCTCGCATAGTCGGCCATTGTTGCTACCGAGGCATTGTATTCTTCGTCGGTGATTTGCTGACCCCGTTCTATCATGTTACGCAGTACATCGCTTAGTTCCGCTTTGCCGCGTGTATATTCGTCCGTCAGGTGTCGGGCTAGGTCGGCTTCCATAACTTTTCGGTGGTCTTCGAAGATATTGTCAAACTGCGCAGGCAAGTCGAAGATGTCTATAGTTTTGGGTTTGCTGTCGTTGACGGCTTCGATGAGTTCGCGAAAGCCATCTTTGGTAACTTGTTCAGCTTTGTCCCAGGCGGGGGTGCGAATAAAGGCGAAAACTGGGTCTATTGGTACAGGCTCAGCCATGACTGAGCTAATGCAGCACGGTGCGATCGGTAGCATGGCATCATCTTGCGCGTCGTAGCGCATAACGACATCGGCGATTAAGGCGAGGTCTTCAAGGCTGCGTGCGAATAGGCCAATAGTATCCAGTGGTGGTGATAGCGTAAGGACGCCCTGACGCGAGATGCGACCAAAGCTGGGTTTAAAACCGTATATCCCACAAAAAGACGCGGGGCGAATGACCGAGCCATTGGTTTGAGTGCCGACTGCCAATGGCACCATTGCGGATGCAACTGCCGCTGCCGAGCCGCTCGATGACCCACCAGGCGTGTGTTTGCTGTTATGCGGATTTTTGGTTTTACCAGGCGCCATAACCGCCAGCTCTGTGGTGACGGTTTTGCCCAAGATGATGGCGCCAGCTTCTTTAAGCAGCGACACGAGCGTGGCATCCCTCGATGGTTGGCGCCCCTTGTGAAGTAGGGTGCCGAGTTCGGTTGCATAATCACGAGTATCAATAATATCCTTAATACCAATGGGTAAGCCATGTAGCGCGCCAACCCGTATTCCACGACTGCGAAACTCATCGGCTTCACGCGCCTGTTGCATCGCAATCTCTTTGTCGAGATGGGTCCAGGCACCAATCGAATCTTCAAGCTCGTCGATGCGCGAAAAACAGGCTTGCACCAATTCCTGCGAATTCAAAAGCCCTTCATCTAAGGCTTTTCGAGCATCGCAGGCACTTAACAAATTGGCTGTTGTTATATCAAATTTACTCATTATTTATGACTTCTAAAGATTGCTTATCCAAACAGGTAAACGGGTAGCCAGAGCGCAATGCCTGGGAAGTTATAAAGTAATACCATCGAGAATATAATGATCGCTAGATAAGGCATGATGCCTTTGAATATAGTCATCAATTGTATATGTGGTGGTGCCACACCCTTCAGGTAATAGGCCGCCATGGCCATTGGTGGTGTCAAAAACGATGTCTGTAAATTCAGCGCCACGAGGATGCCAAAAAATAAGGGATCGACATTGAAGGTTTCCAACATAGGCAGGAATATGGGTACAAAGATGATGATGATCTCGGTCCACTCTAACGGCCAGCCGAGGATAAAAATGATTGATTGCGCTAATATTAGGAAACCAACGGTACTGAGATCCATTGACAGCACCCAGTCATTGATCAGTTCATGTCCGCCAAGGTATGAAAATACTGAGGCAAATGTCCACGAGCCAACGAACAACCAGCAGACCATAGCCGATGTTTTCGCGGTCAGGTAGACAGCTTGCTTTAGTCTATCCCAGCTTAGTGAGCGGTAAAGCAAAGCGAGTAATAAACCGCCTGCAGCACCGACACCAGCAGCTTCTGCAGGTGTTGCTAATCCCATTAAGATCGCGCCAAGTACACTCATGATAAGCGCCGCTAACGGGATAAATGACGTCACCAGCTCCCACACGATCTTGCCGAACGGTGGTATGTCTTCCTCTTTTGGCTTTGGCGCAAGACTAGGATTTAAAGACGCTCGTCCGACCACATAAATCATATACATACCAGCCAGCATCATGCCAGGGAAAAGGGCCGCAGCGTAGAGTCGTAAGGGTGATATTTCAGCGATAGCCGAATAAACGATGAGCATGATGGAAGGTGGAATAAGGATACCAAGGCAACCGCCTGCGCAAATAACACCCGCTGCAAAACTTTCATCGTAATTTGCTTTCAACATAGCCGGAAACGCGAGCATCCCCATCAAAGTGACAACAGCACCGACAATGCCTGAAGCGGTGGCAAATATGGCACAGGTGAACAGCGCAGCAACAGCCATCGACCCCGGCAGGTGTCGCGCAGCCATCTGGATACTAAAAAATAGTCGATTGACGATATTCGCTCGTTCGACCACGTAACCCATAAACAGGAAGAGTGGCACGGCCACCAGAACATCGTTGGACATAACCGAAAAGGTATTCTGAACGAACAAGTCAAAAATCCGATTGTCGAATATATGTTGCATGCGATCGACGTCGTAATAAGCGTAATAGCCGAAGCCGAGACCCATCGCGATTAATGTGAATGCGATAGGAAAGCCCAGCATGACGATGACAATGAACAAACACAGCATGGTGACTGCGATAACTGGATCAGACATTTTTTTGCCCCAACTGCTGTTTATCTTCTTGCTCTTTCATTAGCATGTCACCAGTTTCCTGGACATCGTGTAATCTCGCTGGCCAGGCACCCGTCTTAATGCAAATTACACATCGGACACACTCAGCACAGCCCTGAAGCAATACCAAGAAGCCAGCAATCGGGATAAGGCTCTTGAAAAAGTATATTTGAATACGCGCAGGGCTGCTCCAGCTGACTTCTTTGTAAAACCAAGAGTCGGAGGCAAAGCCGTAGCCGTAATAAACCAGTGCTAAAGCACCAGGCATAAGAAACAGGATATAAAGCACCAGGTCAATTTTTGCCTGGGTTTTAATGCTCATCAAACGATAGAGGACGTCGCCACGAACATGCGCACCCTGTGACAACGCGTAAGCACCACACATCATGAATAGAGCTCCATACATTTGCACACTCATATCGAACGCCCAAACAGTGGGCGAATTGAGTACGTAGCGCACAAAAACTTCGTAACAGGTGGAGAAGGTCAGGATAACAATGCACCAGGCAAAAGCTTTGCCGAACCAGGCACTAAGGCTGTCAATAAAATAAAGAATACGAGTCATCACGGCTTGGCACCTAATGGAATCATTTCAGTAAGGGAAGAAGTAAGCAGGGCGGCATTATAAATAATACCGCCCTGCTTTAGGGTCTCTCTATTATATGACTTGCAATAAAAATGCTATTTTTAGAGACGACCTTATAGTGGAAGTAGCTTAGAACTACAGTTTACCGAAGTAATGCTCGAAAGCACCTTTGTAATTCGGGTTATTGTTCAATGCATAAGCACCGTGACGTTTCGCCCATGCCATTTGTGATTCGATAACCTTCTTGAAAAAAGGATCCGATTCATTAAAGCGCTTCACCACGATGTCCCAAGCTTTAAGCTGATCATTCATGACGCTGTCCGGTGTGCGGTAGACATTGACGCCATGCTTTTCTTTCAGTACGACAAGATCCTGCGAGTAACGCTCCATTGCTTTCCAAGCCATATCTGCTGAGGCTGCTTCGGAGGCATATTCGAGAATAGCCTGATGCTCTTTTGCAAGATTGTCAAAAAGAGTCTTGTTGAAAATGATCTCAAAACATTCTTGCGACTGATGGAAGCTGGCAAGGTGATAATGCTTGGAAACATCCTGCATACCAAAATCTTTGTCGGAAGATGGGTTGTTAAACTCAGCTGCATCGATCAGGCCACTCTTCATCGCGGGCTGAATTTCGCCACCAGGTAACTGCACGACTGACATGCCCATTTCCTGTAATACGTCAGCTGCAAGACCAACGGTACGATATTTTAGGCCTTTCATCTGATCACTGCCCTTGATTTCCTCTTTAAACCAGCCAAGTGGCTGTGCTGGCATCGGGCCAGTGAAGAAACCAACAAGATCAAGTCGGAGCTTGTCGTGCATCAATTCGTAATACAGTTCTTTACCACCGCCGTATTGAATCCAACCCATGAGTTCATTCGCAGACCAGCCAAAGCAAGGGCCTGTACCAAACAGTGACGCTACCGGGCTTTTCGAATACCAATAAGCGGTAACAAGATGTGCACCATCAAGAACGCCCTTATGTACGGCGGTTTGCATTTCTGCAGTTTTGACTACTGCGCCAACGCCGAGCAGGTCGATCTTAAGTGAGCCGCCAGACATTTCATTGACTCGTCTGACGTAGTCTTGGGCAAATTCCAAAAAGATACCGCCGCCCCAGGCAGCCTGCACCTTGAGTACGACAGGCTTTGCAGCCACTGCTATTGAAGGTGCGGCTACAAGAGCTGCACCGCCGGCAATTGATGCCGCGCCTTTGGTTAGAAATTTACGTCGTGATTGTTGTGTATCGGTCATGCTGTAATCCTCCTAATGTTGGAAATGTATCGAAACTTCTGGTTAGAGATACTTCGGGTATTGCCTTTATGCAAAGTCGGTATTGTTATTATTCAACTCTGATCAATGTACGAGTATATATTGGTACTACCAATATTGGTAGTACCAATAAATCAGACTTAAGCAACTCGGTCTCTGGGTTGCTTCCCATTGAAAATCGCCATCAAATTATCGATAGCTCGATAGCCCATAGCGTTTCGAGTTTCGTGTGTAGCGCTACCGATATGTGGTAATAAGAAAACGTTATCTAGCTGGCAATATCCGGGGTGAATATGGTTTGGCTCGCCGTTATAGACATCTAGCCCAGCAGCAGCAATACTTCCCGATTTTAGCGCGTCAACCAACGCATCGTCGTCAACAACGGCGCCTCTCGACGTATTCACAATAATCGCATTGCTATGCATCATGGCAATCCGTCGGCTATTCAACAGGCCCTTAGTTTGCTCGGATGCGGGACAGTGAATCGATAACACATCGATCTCTGCCAGCAGGCCTTCGACACTGTCGTGGTAGACGGCACCTGCCACGAGTTCAGTATCAATTGGATGTCGATTATGATAATGAATGCTCATATTAAACCCACGTGCTCGCTGCGCCACGACTTGTCCTACTCGACCCATACCGAGAATTCCCAGACGTTTGCCGGTAATCTGCTGGCCGACCATAAAAGCGGGACTCCAGTCTTTCCATTGCTGGTTGCGCATAATGCGCTCACCTTCGCTGGCTCGACGTGCGGCACCGAGCATGAGTAGCATCGCGATTTCAGCCGTGGCATCAGAAAGGACGTCAGGCGTGTTGGTGACAATGATCTGCTTCTGTTTAGCGGCTAGGAGGTCAACATGGTCAACGCCAACAGAAAAATTAGCGATGGCCTTCACCCTTGATGGCAATAACGCGATGGTTTCGGCTGTAAACTTCTCGGTATGACAAGGCAAAATTGCATCGGCTTGGGCAGCCAACTGCAACAGCTGCTCGCTGCTGTATAACTTGTCCTCAGGGTTGAGAATAACCTCGAAATGCTCTGCGAGTTTAATCTCTACTGCGTTGGGTAATTTTCGTGTTACTAGTACAGTTGGCTTAATATTCATGGTTTAGCACTCTGGGTTACAGTTCTAAAAATAATAGTAACAGCATAATTGTGCGGGGTGCTATGGTTCGGATTTCAAGCCATTGGCGTTCGGTTATATATTAATATGAGGCAGACAGCGTTTTGAAACCAACCGCAAAAAAGATTTTTGACTTCCTGTATGGGCCGTTTTTTGCGGTGCTGGATTTTTTTATGCGCCACTTTAAGGCTAACCGTGAGCGACTGGATGACTTCATGAGTAAAGACAAGGTAGCGTCTTTTCTTCAGGGTTTGGCGGTGTTAATACTGGTTATCTGGATTGTTATTTTCTATTTTTCGCCAGAAGATAAGCGTAACCAGCTGACGCAGGAAATGCAGGAAAGTTTCAAGCAGTTAAAGGCTGGCGTGTCGAACTAACTCGATTGCTAGAGCCGGGTTAATAGTGTTCTGGTCGTGTCATTACTCGGTTCGCTGATCAAATCATTCTCGATAAAAGTGTCTCGAATCAGTTCGAGATGCTCGTTGACGACGCGGCGCGCACCTTCGCTGTCTCCAGCGATGACACAATCAACCATATCGCTGTGCTGGGCGTGAAGTTTCATCGAATTGATGTTGAACTGGTGCACGAGACTTAGATTTTCTTCAATTTCGCTGAGCAATAGCGAATAAATATTCCGTAACATGAGAGAAAGCGGCACATTATGCGCGGCATCGGCGATAGCGAGATGTAATTCTAGATCAGCTTTGGCTTCTTCGAGGGGCTTTTTCTTAGGCACAATGGCCTTTAATTCATCCAGACGTTGACGAATAGTAACGCGGTCTTCGGCGGTGGCGCGCTCGGCAGCATAAAAAGCAGCGGAACATTCCAATGTCTGGCGAAGCTCGATGACCTGAAACTTCAATTCGTGATGGCGTTTAATTAAATCGAGCAGTGGGTCGGAAAAACTCTTCTTCACCACATCGCAAACATAATTGCCGCCACCCTGCTTGGAAAGGATCAACCCACGATACTCCAAAACCGAAAGTGCTTGTCTCAGCGACGCCCTTGATACCGCAAAATCACGCGCAAGCTGGCGCTCGGGTGGCAGAGTATCGCCCGGTTTGAAAGTGCCCTCGACAATCATCGATTCAAGCTTTTCAGTAATTGTGTCTGTCACAGACAGGTTTTCTATTGGTTTTATGCTCATAGTTTGCTAAATTGGTCAGTCCAATTTCCTCAGGCCTGAGTATATTAGCAATGGCCTCACAGGATGGCAAGATGGTTTGCAGGATCGATCGGCACTATACCAAACAGAAACGAGAGCATATTTCAAGGCAATGACGACTTCAACGCGACAACAACTAGCAGATCTTTTTCGAGCTTTCCTCGATTACGAATCAGTAGTGGATGAACCGACCTCCCTAGCCGCTTATGAATGCGACGGCTTAAGCGCCTATCGGCAGACTCCCTTGCTAGTTGTCCTACCGCGTACCACAGAAGAAGTGCAAAAAGTCGTGTGCATTTGTGCCGAACGAAATATACCTATCGTGAGCCGTGGTGCTGGAACCAGCCTGTCGGGCGGCGCTTTGCCCCATGCTGATGGTATTGTCTTGAGCCTGTCAAAAATGAGTAAAATTATAAATATAGATGTGAATGCGCAGAGCATTACTGTCGAGCCTGGCATTCGTAATTTAGCGGTATCAGAAGCCGTGAAACATCTGGGCCTTTATTACGCGCCTGATCCTTCCTCTCAAATCGCATGTTCTATTGGCGGCAACGTGGCTGAAAATGCGGGTGGCGTTCATTGCCTTAAATATGGTTTAACGCTGCATAATGTTTTGGGTGTGACACTTGTCACAGCGAATGGTGAGTTGCTAGTGCTGGACCAGCAGTCATTGCAGTCGCAGGGTTATGACTTACTAGCGCTGGTGATAGGGTCAGAAGGTATGCTCGGCATTGTGGTTGAAGTGACCTTGAAGCTATTGCCGATACCGCAATGTGCCCGAGTCTTAATGGCGGTGTTTGACAACGTTGAGAAAGCGGGCAATAGCGTTGCCAGTATTATTTCCGGCGGCATCATTCCAGCAGGTGTCGAAATGATGGACAACCCAGCCATCAGAGCCGCAGAGGCTTTTGTGAATGCGGGTTATCCTATCGATGCAGCAGCCATTTTGATCTGTGAACTGGATGGTACCGAGGCCGAAGTTGAGTCGCAAATAAGCAAAGTCGATAGCATATTAAAAAATAGTGGCGCGATAGAAACACGGTTAGCCAAAGATGATACCGAGCGACTATTGTTCTGGTCAGGGCGCAAAGCGGCCTTTCCTGCGGTAGGGCGATTATCACCTGATTATTATTGTATCGATGGCACCATTCCTCGAAAGGCGCTGGGCGCTGTGTTAACGGAAATCAACCGGCTTTCCGATCAATACGGTTTACGTATAGCCAATGTTTTTCATGCCGGTGATGGTAATTTGCATCCTTTAATTTTGTACGATGCCAATAACGAAGGTGAACTAGAGAAAACAGAAGAGCTGGGTAGTAAAATATTACTGTTATGCATTCAGCATGGCGGCACGATTACAGGCGAGCATGGGGTCGGAGTCGAAAAACTAGGTGAAATGTGTGTGCAATTTAGCGATATAGAGCGTCATCAATTCCACGCCATTCGATCCGCTTTTGATCCTGCTAATATTATGAATCCAGGCAAGGCTATTCCTACGTTGGCACGCTGTGCTGAATTTAATTCGATGCATGTTCATCATGGTGAACTAGCACATCCAGAGCTGGACCGATTCTAGTGATCACCTATAAAACTGCACTTTTTCCGCGATTGCTGCGTCAGCTCCGTGCTGGTGCGCCAGCCCGGTCGATCCTCATGTACTACCGTACACTCCGGTTCTCCGCGCGGTGCTTTCTAGCACTCACGAAAAAATTACTATTCTTAGAGACGCTCTAGTGATTTCCCCGACACAAAAAATGAGTATTCCTAAAGTGAACATCCCACAAGTGAACCTTGAAGATGACCTTCAATCGCAGATAGAATCGGTGGCAGCGAATGGCGTGCCGGTGAAAATTATCGGTGGCAATACCAAGGCGTTTTATGGGCATTTCGTTGACGCAGTGGATATCGATGTGAGCGGTCATAGTGGTATTGTTGATTATGATCCAGCCGAGTTGGTAATCACTTTACGGGCCGGCTGTAAACTAAAAGAGGTAGAGTTACTTTTGGCTGAAAAGGGTCAAATGTTTGGATTCGAACCGCCTTACTTTGCTGATGAAGCGACCATAGGAGGCATGGTAGCGAGTGGTCTAACTGGGCCAAGGCGCGCTTTCTCAGGTGCTATTCGTGATTTTATTCTCGGTGTGAAACTGCTCAATGGTCGTGGTGAAATTGTCAACTTTGGTGGCCGAGTGATTAAGAATGTCGCGGGATTTGATGTGTCCCGTCTAATGGTGGGCGCATTAGGTACGCTGGGCGTTTTACTCGAAGTGTCTATTCGCGTTATTCCAAAATTCGAGGCCGAAACAACGCTGGTTTTTGAACACGTCGACGCGCAGGCACATATTGACTGGGTCAATCAACAAAGGCGCCTGCCATATCCAATTTCAGCGTCAGTGTGGTATCAGGGTCAGACTAAAATACGGCTCTCGGGTAGCCAGCAAGGTATTGATAGTGCGAGCCACGATTTAGGCGGTGATAAAATCGATAGTGATGAAACTTGGTCTGGGCTAAAGGAACAAACGCATTCGTTTTTTGGTCAGGTAAAAACCATTGCGAGAGTCTCGGTACCGAGTGTTGAGCCTGATTTTTTAACTGCTGAATCACAACTCATCGAATGGGGTGGTGCGCAGCGCTGGATAGAAGCGCCAGAGACTAGCCTCGATCAATTAAGGCAGCAGGTGATAAACCATCGCGGGACGGTCTGTGCTTATAGAGGATATGACAGTGACGTCGATAGGTTTCAGCGTCCAACCGACTCGATTATAGCAATACATCGAAATCTTAAATCGAGTTTTGATCCCACCGGCATGTTTAATCCCGGTCGATTGTACGCCGGACTATAACGATGCAAACAAACCTATCCCCGAGATTCAAACAAGGGAAGTCAGCTGAGGCGATTGAGTCTATCTTACGCAGTTGCGTGCATTGTGGTTTTTGCAATGCAACCTGCCCAACTTATCAATTACGCGGTGATGAGCTGGATGGCCCGCGTGGCCGTATTTATCAGATGAAGCAATACTTTGAAGGTGCGCCAGCGAACCGCCAGATTCAGCTTCATCTCGACAGGTGTCTAACTTGTCGCAGTTGTGAAACAACCTGTCCATCGGGTGTGGATTATAGTCGTCTACTAGAAATTGGGCGAGAAGCCATCGAAAATGATTTGCCCCGCCCAACATTACAGCTCGGATTACGATGGGCTATCACCCGATTTCTGAACTCAGGTTGGATATTCAAATCGGTAATACGAATAGCACAGCACTGTCGCTGGTTATTACCGACAAATATAAGTCGGTCGATACCACAGATAAAGCCAAAAATAGCCGAGGTTATCGACCAGCATGAACGACAAGTGCTCATGTTATCCGGTTGTGTTCAACCTGCTTTAGCACCCAATACTAATGCCGCTGCGAAACAACTACTGGACCGTCTAGGCTTAACCGTCATCGAATTAGACCAAAATAATTGCTGCGGTGCTGTCGGTATGCATACCTCTCAAATAGAGCAAGGTAAAGCCCAAGCGAGGCGATTGATCGATGCTTGGTGGCCTCAAATAGAATCAGGTGTTGAAGCAATTGTTTTCACCGCTACTGGCTGTGGCGTGAGCATTAAGGACTATGGCGCTATTTTCAAAGATGAGATTGGTTATGCCAAAAAAGGTCAAACTATTAGTGACCTTGCGCTCGACTTAAGCCAGCTGGTAGCCAGAGAAATCAAAAACCAGAACATAACAATCGATAGCCCGAAGCGAGTAGCGTTTCATTCACCCTGTACAATGCAACACGGATTAGGCCTGAAAGGCATTGTAGAGACACTGCTAACGAATGCGGGTTACCACGTATGCCAGGTCGCAGACTCACACCTATGTTGTGGCTCTGCCGGAACCTACTCGATCCTACAACCACGAATATCAAAGCAATTGCAGGCAAATAAGCAGACTGCATTAACCATTGATACCCCAGAAGTGATTGCAACAGCGAATATCGGTTGTCAGCTTCAGATAGGGCAGGGTTCTCAGGTACCGGTGGTACATTGGATCGAGCTACTAAACGATGCGCTCTAAGGTGAATCTCGAAGCTACTATTCTAAGGGTAAGACGGGTGTAGGCAAACCATCACCGTCAACCGCCACAAATTTGAACATGCCCTCGGTCACCTTGTCCATCTTCCCTAGTCGTCCGCGCGTAGCCCAGGCTTCAACGTATATATCCAGCGACGTATTACCCACTTTTTGCAGTTTGGTGTATACGCTGAGTACATCACCAATTTTTACTGGGCTAATAAAGCTCATTGCGTCCAGTGCTACGGTGACAGTGCGGCACCGAGACCGTTCGACAGCACAGGTGGCAGCGGCGATGTCCATTTGAGACAATACCCAGCCACCAAAAATATCACCCGATGGATTTGCGTCTGCTGGCATTGCCAGCGTGCGAATAGTGAGATCGCCCTTAGGTGTATCACTCATTGTTGATGCTCATCGTCTATAGTCCGCTATGTATGATAAAGTTTCTCTTCTTCAAGTCATTTTTTTCAAAGTAAAGTTTAACCGAAAAAGGCAATTTTCTGATGCAGTTTAATATCATATCTCCAGATCAATATCGGTCTGTTGCCTGGAAAAATGGTAACGGCAGTACACAAGAGCTGGTGTTTGGCGGCTCTAGTGTGGATAGTTTCGATTGGCGACTCAGTATGGCGCCAGTGATCAGCAGCGGTGACTTTTCGGATTTTGAACACTATGATCGAACGCTAATTTTGATCAATGGAAATGGCCTAACTTTAGATCACGATAGTGGCCAACAAGATGCATTAATGCAACGGTTTGATATGGCTCATTTTGATGGTGGCTGGCGAACCAATGCCAAATTACATGACGGTGATATACTCGATTTTAATGTGATGACTCGACAAAATAAATGCCGATCAAAAGTAACAGTGTTAGCCGAGAGTAAAAGCCATCAGTTATCGGTCAGTGCCGGTCTATTGTTCATCTATTCGGTTGAAAGCGATATCACGGTTTTAGCGCCTGATTCAAACGATATTAGTTTGCCGGATAGGCACTTATTTCAAACTGAACATGCAACGTCAGGCCCGTGGATTATCGCTGGTGGGCCGGCAATCTGTGTAGAAATAAAGTATGATGACTAACTGAAGGGCGCCTTCAATTCACATTAGGCAGATATTGCACCGCCATCCACATCCACAATAGTGCCTGTCACGAATCGGTTCCCTAGTAAGAATATGGCGGCTGAAGCAACTTCATCGGGTTGACCTGCTCTTGGTATTAAATGCTGTTCGGTTACGCCGTCCAGAAAACTCTCTCGTTCTTCATCTTTCTGGGTGAACATAGGTGTATCGATCAATCCTGGGCAAACCGCATTAATGCGCAGTGGTTTGAGTTCGCTCGCAACGAGCTTAACAAAACCTTCGACAGCATTGCCAACGGTGCCGATGGCGATAGAACCTGGTTTTGCTTTTCTGGCGGGGTAGCCACTCAGTAACACAATAGCGCCATCCCGCGACATGTGTGACGCGCCAAGCCGAACGGTATTTAGATACCCCCAGAGTTTGGCGAATGAACCCTGAAAACCATCTAGATCCATCTCTAAGAAAGGGCCGATAGCACGTGAACCACCAGTGGCTGTATTCACCAGATAATCAAATCCAGCATGGCGTTCGAAAATAGCCTGCAAAGCGACTCTATCTTGAACATCAGCGATTTCGTTATGCATGTCTTTGTTGGCATCACCCTGCGGGCCACGGCGACTGACCGTGATGACTTCTGCGCCAGCTTTTGTGAGTAATTTCGCTATCTCTAACCCTATGCCAGAGGTGCCACCGAAGACTATTGCTTTTTTACCCGTAAAATTTTCCATGATTTCCTCGAATTAAATGATACCCGCTTCAAGACTGGCTGCCATCAGCATCCCAAGCTCTTCGCATTGACTTTCGAATTCTGCTTTGTACTCGCCGTGCAGAATAATGGGCTCCTGTACGGCCTTCCAGCATAGGCCAGTGGTTATTTTTCCAACGGCGATTCTTGTGCCTGTTCCGTCCAGGCCTGCGCGAATATAAAGCGCGTAGGGCAGGGCCTCTGTTTTATCGAGGCAGGGATAATAAATACGGTCGAAGAAATCTTTTAAAGCGCCGCTCATATAACCAAAATTTTCGGTAGTGCCGAGGATAATTGCATCAGCCCATAGAACGTCATTCTCTGTGGCTTCCAGGGGTGCAATGTGCCTGGCCTCAATGCCTTCAATGTCAGGATGGTTGGCACCGCGCAGAGCCGCATCGACCAATTTCTGCGTGTTAGGCGAAGGGTTGTGAGCAACGATGAGTAAATGTTTCTTATCGGTCATGAACGAGATAATAGCCGTTGTGATTAACAATAGGTAGTAGTCTTAAAACGAAAAAACTATTTTCACTATCTGTTTAATTGACGGTGTAACATACCCTGACATTTTGACAAAACCCACCTCGCTAAGGTAAGAAAGTTACTTAACCATGAGTTTGGCGCGGTTGATACTTTAATATTACAGATATTCAAAATAGAGGAAATAACGATGGATAAAGAAAGATTTGAAGCTGGACTAGAAAACCGCAAGGCCACTCTAGGGGCCGAATATGTTGAGAAAAATTTGGCCGCCGCCGACGATTTTACCCGACCCTTCCAGGAGGCAATGACGGAATGGTGTTGGGGCTTTGGTTGGGGTGACGACGCAATTGATGCAAAAACTCGATCTCTAATGAACCTAGCAATGATCGGGGCGCTAGGTAAAATGCACGAGTGGGAAATCCACTGTCGAGGCGCGATTAAAAATGGTGTTACGAAAGAGCAAATTCGGGCCACTATTCATGTGGTTGCTATCTACTGTGGTGTACCACAATCACTAGAATGTTTTCGAGTCGCCAGAAAAGTATTGGAAGAAGACGGGCAGTTATAAAGCGCAAGAGCCGAATCTTTGTGTGATTACGGCTGTTTATTTAAGATCGTTTTATGTTTCAAATCTAAAGCCAATTGCTTGAATCTGACATCAATTACGATAAATTTGGTATCGACATCAAAACTACCAGTTACTAAAGCTGTTGGGATTCGTGCCTCACTACCAACCTACGAAACAGGGGCAATTAGTGTAGGTTGTGTGTGAGGCACAAAGCCCAACAAAATCAGCGTCGCTTTCCACACGTGGATTCATGGCGCCGCGATCTACTAGCTTGCACTATTGACCTGCTGAGACATGGTGCTAACAACCAAAACCTATTCTCCCAAGAAGCTAATCTTCTCCAACGCACCTGAATCTAATGCCTCTCGAATCAATTTAGTGGCAGCATTGGTCATTGGTAATACTGGATTTCCATGCACCCAAACTAACCCCAGCACCTGAGATACGCTCGGCTCTGTTAATATTTTTTGGCGTGTATTGGGTAAATGTGCAAATCGCTTCGGTACGATTGTTGCGAGGTCTCCCGCCATCGCATGGAACGCTAATTGAAATATTGAATTGGATTCTAGTTTTGGCATCGGTTCACAGCCGACACTTTCAAATGCCTCGTCCATTATGCGCCTTTCACGCATCGATTTGGATAATAGGCTTAGCGGTAAAGTCGCAGCCTCCTTCCATGTGATGGATGGCTGATCACCGAGCCAGTCATTGTCGGGTAACAATAAATAAAGGGGTTCTTCAAACAGCGCCATAGTGACGAACCTGTCTAGCAAGGGGTCATTTAAATAGGTCACACCAATATCGATTTCGAAATTGGTGAGCCCCTGAACCATTTGATCCAAGCTCATAAATTGTATGTCTAGTACCACTGAAGGGTAGTGTTTTTGAAATAATTGGCTGAGCGTTGGAAACAAAGGTGAGCTCATAGGAATCGCACCAATACGCAATCGACCATGTAAACTATTTTTCATTATAGCTAGCTCTTCAAGCATGGCAGACCTATCGGCCAGCAATCTTTTTGCCCAGCTCACCACTCTTTTTCCCTCTTCAGTAAACCCCTGAAATTTTTGTTGGCGCAATATAATGGGTATACCTAGCTCTTCCTCTAAGCTTTTTAGCGCACTCGATAAACTCGGTTGAGAGACATGACATTTTTCTGCGGCTCGACCGAAATGTCCTTCTTGTTCAAGTGCTACCAGATATTGAAATTGCCTGAGGAACATAGTATTTTCCGATTTGTCATTATTCTAAAAAAGCGTTGAGATCTAATACGGTATCATTAGTTATGAACGAAAAGATATTATTATTCCTTGTACAACTAGTTTATTATCAGAATCAATTAGTAGACACTCCAAGCCCCCTAAAACTAACAATATAAGCCATTTAATTTGTTTTCTCCTATCTTAGTCGCAGTTGTATTTGTTGTCGGCATCCTCATAGGTGGTGTCGGGATTGGCGGCGTCTTGCTAGTCCCTTCGCTCAACTACTTCAGCTCCGTACCATTGCATGTTGCGATACCAGCCTGCATGGTGGGTTACATTTTTACTGGCTTGATCGGCGCCATTATGTATGCGAAACAGGGCACGATAAACTGGCCGCTTGCGCTAAAAATATGTATCGGTGCATTGCCTGGTGCCTATATCGGGAGTTATTTGTTGCCATTTTTTCCAGCCTATTGGTTAGAAATAGGCATTGGTGTTTTAATTTTGGCCTCTGGTCTCGATGCCCTTTATCGCAATGGTTGTCAGCAATACACTCAATTCCACTCGAATAATACTGAGCTAATTTTAATCGGATTTGTCACTGGCATTGGCTCAGCCCTGAGCGGAACAGGCGGCCCGTTACTATTAATACCCATATTATTATGGCGAAAAGCACCCATTCTTACCGCCATCGGGTTATCCCAAGCTGTGCAGGTTCCCATCTCGCTAACCGCAACAATTAGTAATATGGCGTACTCAGAAGTCGACTTCAGTCTCGGCTTGTCATTGGCTCTATTACTTGGCACTGGTGCCGTCTTGGGCGCCAAGTTTGTTCATGTCCTACCGGTGATTTTCCTCAAAAAACTGGTAGCGTCAATCCTCGTAATGGTAGGTCTGATGATGTTAGTAAAGTTATTTTTGTAAAATATTTAAGGCATTAAAGCATTTTTAGCTATCAGAAAATCGCAGCAATATTGTTATAAAGTCAGTCGCAGTACGACCCAAAAACACCAATAGAATCCACAGTATAGGCCGGAATACCTCGCTAATTTCACCATAGGGAATTGCTTCAATTTTCGTACCTAGTTAGGCAGCGCCTATCAAATCATAAGAAACATCTCTTTGACAGGTTTTGACTGCACTGCCTATTATCCTCCGCACTAAAGACAACCCCCAACCAAAAAATATTAGTGGAGACAGAAATGACAGAGCAAGCCCCGAAGCAAAAGAAAGTCACTATTAGAGAACTTCAACGTAAAATGCGTGAAGGTGAGCAGATAGTACAAATGGCAATTTACGATTACAGAAGTGCTGTAATCGCAGATCGTCTGGGGATTGACATTTTATGTGTATCTGACACCGGCGGTATGATTTTGTTTGGTCATCAGTCAACCGTGACAGTCAGCTTCGATGAAGTAATGATGATGTCCAAAGCTATTGATCGAGGCAGCAAATATGGCCTACGAATGGTTGATATGCCTTACTGGAGTTTCCATGTATCTCCTGAGCAAGCTGTCGAGAATGCAGGCAAATTTGTTCACCAGGCGAATGCTGAGGTAATGAAGTGTGAAGGCAATCAGCATCACGCACGAAATATTGAAGCCATCGTTAAAGCAGGCATTCCGGTTCAAGGACATATTGGTATTACACCAATGCGTATGCCGCAGCTTGGCGGTTTCTTCGCTCAAGGTAAAACAGCTGATGTCGCTAAAAGATTAGTAGACGATGCATGGGCCTTCGTTGATGCAGGTTGCTTCTCGATTATGTGTGAAGTTACCAGTGAAGACGTTTGTGAGTATTTGGCAGAGATATTACCAGTACCTGTTATCAGTCTAGGTGCTGGCAACAAAGGCCACGGTGTACACATCATTACATCTGACCTGTTACACCTTTACGAAGAGCATGTACCACGCCATTCAAAAATATACACTGATTTAATTCCGATAATGGAAGACGTATTTACTCGTTATGCCGACGATGTAAGACAGCGTGTATATCCTGGCCCTGAGCATACCGTTTATATGAGCCCAGAAGAACGTCAAAAATTTGCGAAAGAGGTGGACTGGAAGTCCCAGCTATAAACGGCAATTCGGATAAGAGTATTGAATTACCGTATTTATACGTTTCGATAGTTTAACTAATAGAGGATTTAATTATGTCAGCGAGAAATCACGAGCAGTGGACTGCGCAGCCTAATTTGCAACCTGGTGAGTGGGTTGATAGTAGAATTTACTCCGATGAGGAGATTTTCGAAGAAGAATTAGAAAAAATTTGGAAGCAAACTTGGATTCCTGTTTGTCATGAATCAGAGCTAAAAAATGCTTATGATTTCCGCACAATGACGATTGCTCGTGAGCCAGTAATAGTGGTACGCGGTAAGGACATGAAGGTCCGTGCATTCCTCAATGTCTGCCCTCATCGCGGGAACATGATCGAACGTAGACCCGCAGGTAGTTTTGCAAAAGGTACGCCTTCTGGCACACCAAAGACAATGACCTGCATGTTCCACGCTTGGCAGTTCGACATGAAAGGTAAGTGCGTCAACATTACACGGAAAGAAGAAGGTTATCAGGACCGTCTATGTGAATCTGATGTTGGTCTGCGTGAATTAAAAAGTGAAGTTTATTTTGGTGGCTTTATTTGGGTTAGCTTGAACGACAACATTAGTCAAACGGTTGAAGAATTTGCAGCAGGCGCCCTTGATAGTCTAGCACCTTCAGTTAACGAAGAGCCCTTAGAAGTATTTCATTACCATAAAGCGATCATTGACTGTAATTACAAGCTATGGCACGACACCAACTGCGAGTTCTACCATGACTACCTGCACTATCATAACCGTATAACTGGTTTTAACGATGCGTATTTTGCGCGTAAAAACTCAGGTTTTGAAAATGGTCATATTAATGTCGGAAGCTTTGAAGTCCAATATGATAACTATGAAGGTTTTCATTCACGTGAAGAGCTTTCATTTCCTCATTTGCCGCCCAATCATTGGTACATGATTGATATGTTTCCTGGGGTCAATTTTAACCTGCGAGGATCAGCGCTGCGTTCAGACATCATGACGCCCCTAGGGCCAAATAAAGTGATGATAGAGTTTCGTGGTTTAGGGCTTGCAAGTGATACCCCAGAACAGCGGAAAATCCGTATTGATCACCATAATTCTATATGGGGTCCTTTTGGACGAAACCTGTGTGAAGATTTAATCGCAGTGACCGGTCAGGGCGCCACAATGCGTGCGGGAACAGAAAGTCGACAGATACTGCATGGCCGACATGAAAACGAAACCATCCACGATGAAAATGGTATGCGACATTATTACGAGGAATGGAGTCGCTGGCTCGGACGCTCAGCGAGTAATCCAGACCAGCCATTTGTAGAGCCAGAAGTACAGGAATCTTCTGAACAGCCGGCAACTGCGTAAACAAGCTTATCCACTGCAACCCTTCGGTGACTGACTACAACGGTCAATTGCCGAAGGATTTAAAAAAACTATTTAGATTGATTTAATGGAGGCAGCAATGGCTGTGAATGGTTCCGAGACTGCAGAAAAAATTAAGAGTCTCATATACAACACTTGTTTGTATCAAGACGATTGTGAGTGGAATAACTGGCTGAACCTTTGTTCGGACGACTTTCACTACTATATAAGAGCCTATAGCCCTGAAATTCAGGCGGATATGGAATATATGGGTGGTCCAAAAGAGTACATGGAATCAATTACGGGACAGTTACGTAAACACAATATAGATGATTCACCATTGAAACGTCATGGCGTAGTTTACCGAGTGGATGTGGCAGACGATAATAAGTCAGCGACTGCTGTAACTTCGCTCACTGTTTTTCAAACGCTGTTAAGCGGCAATAGTTCTCATGTTGATGCAGGTACCACTGGAATTTTTCTAGTGGGTCGTTACAACGATAAATTCGTAATTGACGGCGACGACATTAAATTTGTTGAGCGTGAAGTTCGATTAGACACCAGACGACTAGACAAAGGCACCCATTGGCCAATTTAGCCAATTATAGCGAGGGCAGGAAAAGAATATGAGTTGGAAAGATGTATGTGCGACCAGTGATGTAGCTGAGAATTCACTCAAGGGATTCAACGTTGATGGTATCAATTTATTGATAGCCAATATTGGAGATGGTTTTCGGGCTTACCCTCCAGTGTGTCCCCATATGGAAGAATTTTTGGAAGAATCTGGTATCTGTGCTGGAGGAGTCCTTACTTGTGACAGACACTTGTGGCAATGGGATATGAAAACTGGTGAGCCTAGGGGGCCGGCAGAAAAGCCGCTCCTAATGTATCCGATTAAAGAAGAAAATGGTCGGGTAATGGTGAATCTAGAGCAAGAGTTGGAATACGACTTTGACGATGATGACGACGACTAATTTATTTTTGAATAGAAAATGTTGAGATTAAAAATTTCTGACTTAATTATCGAGTAAACGACTATTTAGATTTTTTAACCCCCGGGTGGGCTGTTACTGACTACCTGGATGCCGCGAGTTAATGCAATTGGGATTTAGTGCGCAATGCTGATCGAAATTGAAAAAAAGGGTCAAACCTATAGCTTCGAAGCCGAGCTGGAAGAGAAGCTACTCTTCGCCGGCCTGCGTGCTGGAATACCGCTGCCATATGAATGTTCTACTGGAACCTGTGGTTCATGTCGTGCCAGATTAAAAGAAGGTGACCTGGATTTTGGGTGGTCAGAGGCACCTGGTCATAAAAACTTGAAAGCAGATAAAAACGAATTCCTGATGTGTCAGGCTACCGCTAAAACACCGTGCAAACTTGGCGTTCCTTCAAAAATAGAATCGTTTAGAGATGACGATCTAACGCCCCTTCACCATCACGCAATAATCTCCAATTTGTCAATGCTATCGTCTGACATTATGCGTTTTGAAGTCAGTCTAGATTCACCAGTTTCATTTCACGCGGGTCAATTTTTCGTTCTTAAAGCACCAGGTATTGACGGATACCGCGCCTACTCAATGGTTAATTATGAGCTTGGCACGCAAACGTTAGAGTTCATTATTAAGCAAAAGCAATATGGTAGCTTCACCGACTGGATTTCCAGTTCCGAACGCGATAATGATGAAATAGAAATATTTGGACCGCTGGGGCAGGCCACGTTTCACCCTGATGAAAATCATGATCTTGTCATGATTGCTGGTGGGTCCGGCATAGCGGGCCTTATGTCAATACTGGAGCATGGCTGCAGCGTTAATTACTTTGAATCCCACAAAGCAAACCTATATTTCGGTATACGAACCTGGGATGACATTATTTTCGCTGACGGACTTAATTCGATGGTGAATCGTTTTCCTAGCAACCTTTCTATACAGTTGGTCGCCTCTCAGGAAACATCAGATTCAAGGCCACCGGACAGCATCGGCAGGCTTTCACATAGCTATGGATGGGTGCACGAGGCTGCTTTGAACGCAATGACACCGGGTCAACAAAATACCATGGTGTACATCGCAGGTCCGCAACCTTTGGTCGATGCGACTATAAGGCCACTGATTACCGAAATTCAAATTCCGTCACAAATGATTCGATATGACAAATTTAGCTAACGGCCTAGAGTCATAATCGCCGTTAGTTTCGAAAAGTAATAGGGAGTTATTTTTAACAAAGCAGAGGAAAATTAGTAGAAGTAGAAGTAGAAGTAGAAGTAGAAGTAGAAGTAGAAAAGTAGAAGTAGAAAAGTAGAAGTAGAAAGGTAGAAAGGTAGAAAAGTAGAACTAATTTACATACAGTTTATTAGAATATTAATCCATGAGGAGTAGAGGTTTAAGTTATGATTAAAAATATAAAACATACACAACGCCGAGTAACTGTTGGTTTAACTGCTGTCGTCGCCGCATTAGGTATTGCGACAACTGGCTTTGTATCGACCGTATCTGCGGGAACACTTGATTTCGGCAACGTAGGAGAGCCAGTTAACTTGGTCGTAGGGTATCAGCCTTATTACACAGAAGCTTGGTCTGGCGTTGTTATGCGTGACCAGAAGCTATTCACGAAATACTTGCCTAAAGGATCGACCGTTGAATTCCAAATTGGACTTGCTGGCGGCGTTATCGTAAATGCTATGCTCGCTGGTAAGCAACACATCGGTTACATGGGTGATATGCCTGCGATCGTTTCTACTACTAAAGACAGAATAGCGCCTATTAGTATAGTTGCGACAGCTGGTCTTGGTTTTGATCAATGTAATGTCATGCTTGCGCGAAATGATGCGCCTGACTTTGCTAACGCTGGCGAAGCTATCCAGTGGTTGAATGGTAAAACAGTCGCAGTGCCTAAAGGCGCGTGTACTGATCGTTTTGCACTGGCTGTTTTCGAGAAAGAGAACGTTAAGCCAAAAGCTTATCTTAATCAGAACATCGAAGTTATTACCAGTGGATTCCGTGCTGGTAAGCTTGATGCGGCGGCCATTTGGGAGCCAACTGCTTCACGTCTAGTCGAAGAAGGACTCGCCAAGCGTATTGCGTCAGGTTCTTCAGTTGACGAAAACGATGGTGGCTTTATCGCAATGCGTGGTGATCTTATCTCACAACGTCCTGATGTTGTTAAAGCATGGTTGAATGCCGAGCTTGATGCTCAGATATTCATGGCCAAAGCATCTAACACCATGGCTGTAGTGAAAGCGGCAGCGAGTCAAACTACTGGTTTCTCGGACAAAGTGTTGTGGAAGTCAATGGTAGGTAGCTACCCAGTCGCAGTAGGTGGAACGCCAGTCAGAATCGAGCTTGCTTATGGTATTACACCTAAAGCTGCCGCTCTTATTAAGAAGGCAACCACATTCTTGCACTCTATTAAAACTATCCATATTGATACCCTTCGACCCGATGCGGTTATGACGGAATTCACTGATGCGATATTGAAAGAGCGTGGAATGACAGCACCTGTTGGTAAAATTTGGGCGCAGCCAGATTCAGCTTTTCCTGGCTAGATAGTCACTAGTAGTCACTAAAAAAACCCTATCTTTCGTCGAATTAATTATGATGACGAAGGATAGGATCTTGGTGACAAAAGACACAGTATCAATAGTTAGTAGTCAATAATTAGTACTAGTAATAATCAATAAGCAAACATAATAAAAATAATTAGTAATTAAACAGAGGCGGCATACTAGTTAGCGTTGAGCCAAATTTTAAGGCTAGCTTAACTGGTTACCTCAAACACAAGTAATTAAAATATTTCGAGGATATTATGAACGCGAATAGCTTGCAGGCTTCAGAAATGACCGGTATGGCTTTAACGATGTACCGTATCTCAACCTGGTTAAAAAGTCCGAGGCCTTACCTAATGGGTATTGGTTTCACTTTAATGTTAGGAATTTGGTACCTTGCAGTTGAAGTTTGGAAATTACCTCGATTCGAGGACATGCCCGGATTAACCGAGGTGATAACCGAATTATTCAGTGAGGACCCTATCTATGGTCTATCACTGTATACCCCTGAATATTACACACACATCGGCATCAGTCTGCGTCGTATTGCGTATGCCTTTACCCTTGCGACAGTGCTAGGTGTTCCACTCGGATTATTTCTAGGCTGGTCGAAAAAATTTCGCGAATACATTTTCCCTCTTTTTGAACTTCTGCGCCCGATTCCAGTTCTGGCGTGGGTACCACTCGCCATTATTATGTTTAGTGGTTCTGAAACCCCGGTTATATTCCTGACCTTCTTAGCTTCGTTTTTTGCCACTACGTTAAATACAATGCTGGGGGTAGAATCTATCGATGAGTCCTATAGTCGTGCGGCTCGCTGCTTAGGCGCGAATAAATGGCAAACTTTCAGGCATGTTGTTGTCCCTGGTGCTATGCCTTATATCTTTACTGGCCTCCAAATCTCAATCGGAGTCGCCTGGTTTTCGTTAGTTGCTGGTGAAATGGTGTCTGGTCAATATGGGCTGGGATACGTGATTAATACAGGGTATATAATGATTACCTATCCAACTATCGTGATCGGGATGATTACTCTTGGTGTGACAGGTTATGTGACCAGTGCTTTGGTGCGCATGGCTGGAGATTTCATGATGCAATGGCGAGTTCGCGAACTCGCTTTGGGAGATAACTAAATGAGTGCTGCAATGAACACAGATTCGAACCCAGGTCAAAGTCCGATCAAGGGTGCTATTCGTATCGAAGATGTCGTGAAAATTTATGATCCTGATGGCGCTGCTGTAATGGCTGTCGATCACTGCTCCATTGACATCCCAGGGGGCGAAATCTGTATGATTGTTGGTCCGTCTGGTTGTGGAAAGACTACCTTGCTAAACGCAATTGCTGGATTTCACGGTATCACTTCAGGCAAGATTTACCTAGACGATGAGTTGCTTTGTGGGCCAGGGAAAATGCAGGCTGAACCTGGTCCTGACCGAGTTGTAGTATTTCAAAATGGCGCCTTGTTTCCCTGGAAGTCGAATCTCGAAAATGTTGTTTTTGGGCCTATGATGGAAGGAAAATTGAGTAAAGCAGAAATTTATGAGAAGGCCCACAGCATGATGGCTGATGCTGGATTGAGCGGCACAGAGCACAGTTTTCCAGGCGAAGTATCATCTGGTTTACGGCGCCGTGTAGAAATCGTTCGAGCTTTAATGAATGACCCCAAAGTATTGTTATTCGATGAGCCTTACAGAGCGCTTGATTCGCTAACCAAATCCGTTATGCATGAAGCATTACTCGATATTTATTATAAAAACAAAGTCACTATTTTCTTCATAACACACGATCTGGAAGAAGCCATATTTCTTGGACACCGGTTGATTATAATGTCCTCCAGACCCTGTAAACCGAAAAAAGTAGTCGAAGTCGATATCCCTCATCCACGCGATTATGGCGTTCTCACTAGTCCAAGGTTCCGCGAGTTGATGGAAGAAGCAAAAGGCGTCGTGCATGAAGAGGCTAAGAAAGCCTTCGAAGCCGGCGAGAAAGAGGGGTAGATAAAGATGAATATATTGAAGTTACAAGACAAAATCTTAAGCCGTTCGTTCCTACGCGGAATTATTGCTATTGCTATCTTCATGGCATTGTGGGAAGTAGGCGCTCGTTTCGAGTCGTGGTTTCAGTATCGTTTGCCTTGGGTTGGGTTGGTACCACCGCCAAGCGCCGTATTTGAGACTTGGGGTGGCCTTGTTGGCGACTATAGTTATTGGGAAAGCTGGTATCTTAGTTTCAAGCGCGTCATGACTGGTTTTGTTGCTGCCTTGATAATTGGAATACCACTTGGCCTGTTTATGGCGGTAAATAGAACTTTCCATGGAATGGCTTTTCCATCGTTTGAAGTTTTACGTCCTATTCCTCCTCTCGCTTGGGTGCCGGCCTCTATTATTTTCTGGCCGACCGCAGAAATGTCAATTGCATTCGTTACCTTCTTGGGCGCTTTTTATACAATTGTTATCAATGTGTTAGGTGGTGCTAAATCGATCAATAAGCAGTATCTTCAAGCCGCACAATCAATGGGTGCTTCGCAATGGGATATTTTTCGACGAATCGTGTTTCCTGCTACCTTGCCGTCAATCGTGGTTGGATCGGCAGTAGGAATGGGAATTACCTGGGAAGTCGTAGTCGCGGCCGAAATGATTTCAGGTGGTGGTAGTTCAGGTAGTTCTGGCGGAGGGCTTGGTTTCTTTATCTGGAGTTCCTATGTCGGTGGATCTTATGAACAGATTATTGTTGGCATGATCAGTATCGGTATCGCTGGTTATTTTAGTAGTGAAATGTTGCGTAACCTGGGTGGCTTATTGACACCTTGGTTAAAAACACGGTAAAAATTATGAATACTGAAACAAACAAAACTGCTAAGCCAAAAGCAGCAAAAAGAGCACAGAATAGTAGCGAAATAGCCGTTAACAACGTAAGTAAAATTTATGGTGCCGGCCCTTTTGCAAAAGAGGTCATCAAGGATTGTTCATTTACTATAGAAAGTAACAAACTGACTGTGATGATTGGCCCATCAGGGTGTGGCAAGAGTACGTTAATACAACTAATTGCTGGTTTTGAAAAACCAACCAGCGGCTCTATTACGATTAATGGTAAGCCCATAACAGGGCCAGGCAAAGACCGACTGGTGTTGTTTCAAGAATCAGCGCTGTTTCCTTGGATGACGACCTACGACAATATTATGTATGGTCCTAGGGCGCGTGGCGAAGGTGGTAAAGAGGCAACTGATCTTGCTGATTTTTTGCTCACAAAGGTTGGCTTGGATGCATTTAGAGATAAATATCCTGCCCAGCTTTCTGGTGGTATGCAAAGACGTGCGGAGCTAGCACGCGCTATGATCAATAAGCCGGAAGTCATGATATTGGACGAGCCATTCCGAGGGCTTGACAATATGTCGAAGGAATTGATGTGGGAATATTATGCGAGCCTTTATGAAGAAGACTTAAATACTAATTTCTTCATTACAACCGATATCGATGAGGCTATTTTTCTTGCCGACCGTCTGATTATAATGACTAACCTACCTACCAGCGCACGGCATGTGATTGAAATCGATATACCCAGACCGAGAAAAATAGAGGACATTGCTCATAACGCACGCGCTAATGAAATAAAGAAGGAAGTCATGACGCTATTGCACGAAGAGGCGATGAAATCATTCTCAGGTGGAAGTAAAGCGGCAGCAGATTTTCTTGATGCTTATTCGAAACGAGCAGGTTAAACAGGTATGCAGCAATAGCCATGATGGAATTTCTATTGAGTCGAGAAACCGTAATTACACTCGCCATTATTGGGGGTGTATTTTCAATGCTTGCCTCCTGGTGCCAGAGCAAGGGAAAGGCATCGGAGCAAGTCGTCATGTGGATTAATAAGGCAGCCTATGTTTGCATGGGTGTCAGTATTATCCTGTTTATTGCCGCAGGTCTATTAGGTAGCGCTTAACTTTATTCTTGAGGATGAATTAAGTTACCAAACGACTTCAGGTTTTTCTGGGGGAGCTGGTGAAACCAGCAAGACCGTAATGCATTTTCGTACGGTGCCTTTGTGTAGTGTGGGTCAACATGAAGTTGTGAATGCTACATAATTAGACCTATCAACAATCTTAGTACCGGAGGAGTAATCATCGCTACAAAGACTGAAAAAATTGGCATCTTACTTATCGATGGTTATCCAATGATACCGTTTAGTTGCGCTGTCGAAACCCTACGTACCGCCAATAGGTTGTCAGAGAGCAGCTTATTCGAATGGCAATTCTTTTCCTCGAATGGCGCATCCGTAGAGTCTAATATTGGAATATCAATTCCCACGTTGCCATTGTCAGAGGCAAAGGATCTAGATACTCTGATCATCTGCGCTTCGGAAGACGCACAACACTTTGACAACACAGCAACAATTAGCCTGCTAAAAAAACTAGATAGGCAGGGTGTCAATCTGGGTACCGTGAGCTGGGGTAGTTTTATTCTAGCTAGGGCGGGACTGCTCGATCACTGTCGCAGCACGATTCACTGGGAAAGTATCCCCGTACTTAAAGAAGCCTATCCGCAACTGGATATCACTTTCACACTGTATGAAATAGACAAAAACCGTTTCACCTGTTCGGGTGGCACTGCGACACTCGACATGATGCTGAAGTTGATCGAGAACCAGCACGGCCGCTGCCTAGCGCAAAAGATTTCTCAGTATTATCATCACGACCGAATTCGCAGTGGCATCGATTCACAACAGATGGCTGGTCGGCTCGACCTAGCGATGAATGCACCGATATTAATCGACGTCATTAACGTAATGGAAGCCAACATCGAAATGCCACTGTCGTTAAATAGCATCGCGGAAAAATGCAATCTGTCGCTGCGTCAAATCGAACGACTATTTCACAAACATCGTAATCGGACGCCAAGTCAATTTTATCTGTCCTTGCGTTTATCACACGCGAAACAGTTAATACTCAATACCAATCGAAGTGTCATCGACATCTCGATTGCTTCCGGCTTCGAAACCCAGTCCTACTTTTCCTACAGCTACCATAAGCTATTTGGCAGTACGCCACGCGGGCATCGCACGAAGGTCGCTACCGAACTACAAAGCTAACATCATT